>CAZYYO010000064.1:0-13049 GCA_964650965.1 uncultured Lachnospiraceae bacterium
GCACCCCTTAGAGGAAACCAATGGACGGATTTTTTTATTACTTTTACACCATGATGGAGCACGTAATCGAGCTTCTCATGGCAGCCGTTTATGCTATATGGGATCTGATTGTAGGAATTGTAGATTTCCCATATTACATAAATCTATTTAAAACATATCGCGGCGACCTGTCGACGGCAGGTTGGATCTGCGTTATCATATTGCATTGTCTTCTGATTGCTTTGGGCGTGCTGGTTATTTACCTGATTTATCGTGGACTGCGGGTTGTATTCCGCTTCAAGGTTCCGGTAGTCGAGTATGAGAAGATGAAGGATGAAGTAGTTCGCCTGAATCGAGAAGTCTTGAAGATGAATTATGAGAAGGATAAAATTCTGGCAATGAAGGTGTCAGAAATCGGTATGCCGGTGAATGATGATATCTTAAATGGAGAATATCCAGAGGAAGAAGGCATCGTAGCAGGTGAAGGAGAAGAGACAGAAGTAAAGACCGTAGATACCTCAGAGCTTCGATTTCCAAGACTGTCTGCAGTGGATTTGTTCTACAAGCAGGAATATGTGGCTCCCCAGTATGACAATACCGTAACCTTAGAGGAGATATGCCAGCGATTCCGTAATTATGCAGCCTCCAGACTGGGACTGTATTACGAGCTGGAGATTATGAAGAAGATATTTGCATCCTTAGGAGCAGCCAAGATGGTAATCCTACAGGGTATCTCTGGTACAGGTAAGACAAGTCTTCCTTATGCTTTTGGACAATTTATCGACAATCCTTCTGTTATCTGTTCGGTACAGCCATCCTGGCGTGATAGAACAGAGCTGGTTGGATACTATAATGAATTTACCAAGAAGTATACAGAACCGGAATTCTTAAAGACCTTGTATGAAGCACAGTTTAATGATGATGTGCGAATGGTTATCTTAGATGAGATGAATATCGCCCGAGTGGAGTATTACTTTGCAGAGATGCTGTCTATCTTAGAGCTTCCCAGAGAAGACGAGAGACACATTTCCCTGGTTACCTCCAGAGCAAGTACGGACCCGGAGAAGATTGTAGATGGTAAATTATGGATTCCGCCAAATGTATTTTACATTGGAACCATTAATAATGATGATTCTACCTTTGCCGTATCCGATAAGGTATATGACCGTGCCATTCCAATTGATTTGGATGATAAGGCAGAGATGTTCGAGGCACCGGATCAGGAGCCAATGCATTTAAGCTATACACATCTTATGGCATTGTTTGAAGAAGCCAAGGAGAAGTATCCAATTTCCGAGGAGAACCTGCTGGAAATGGATAAGCTGGATGCATACTTAATCGAACATTTCAGATTAACCTTCGGAAATCGTATTATTCGTCAAATGAAGGATTTCGTTCCGTGCTATGTGGCATGTGGAGGAACGGAGTTAGATGGACTGGACTTTATCTTTACCGCCAAGATTCTTCGTAAATTTGAATCTCTGGGAATGGGCTTCATTCGTGATGAGCTGGATGGACTGGTGAAATATTTAGACCGGGTATTTGGAGAAGAGAATATGAAGATAAGCAAAGCGTATCTGATGCGACTGAAGAAGTTAGGAAACAGCTAGTATGGCATTTGAAAATAATTCAGAAGATATTAAAAGAATATATCATGATATGATTGACTCCCTGCCAGAGGAATTAAAGGATGAGCGGTTCTATCAGTATTTCTATAATTTGTTGGAGACGGGGAACAACTATTATCAGTTCAACAGCGCCCGTATGGCCAAGGAAGTGGATGAAGAGTGGGTGAGTGCAATTGAAGAAGCACTGCCCGCTCTTCAGGCGGTTGTATTGAACCCTAGAAAATTCATTGAGGAAGACCGCCAGGTGGTAAATATTGCCATGGCCAGAAACATTTCCCCGGAGTCCGTGATACATTTGCTACAGCACAGCGACATGATTGATAAGGTAAATGAAGATGGTACCGTAATTCCCAACCGAATCCTTAATATCTACAAGGAAGAGAGCTGGAATACCTACGAGAACCGATTTATTGCCACCTTAATTGATGAGCTACAGCATTTTATTAACAAGCGGTTCAACGTAATTTTTGATTCCAGTAAGGACGAGCGAGGCATCTTCTTCAACATGGAGTCTACGGTAGATAATTATACCGAGACCATCGATTATAATCTCCAGGTACATATTACGGAGAAGCAGACCGATATGGAGAATGAAGACGAGAATTTGGGAATATTTACCCGTATTTCCAAGATACATCGGCAGATAAATGACCTGGCATCTGGGGCTTTTATGACCACTATGCGACATTATCCTCAGGTTCGCCACCCCATCGTTAAGACCAATGCTATCGGTAAGAACCTGAATTACAAGGCCTGCCATAAGCTGTGGAATTATATTCACGGTTACGACCGGGTAGGCTACAAGGTACAGCTGGTGAAGACAGAGCCGGAGCTGTCCAGACAGATGGAGCGGGACATTTACAATTCCTTTATCTGGGATTACATTATGATTCGAAAATATATTGATGAGAAGTCCCAGTGGAATCCGGAGCAGCCATTGAAGAAGAAATCAGTGGATATGAAATATATCCGCCAGGTATTAGAGGAAATCCTGGATGGCCTGGATATGCCGGAAAGCAATGCTAAGAAGCTGATTGTAAATGAATTAACCAGCCTGATGCTAAAGCGGAGAACCGAGCGAAAGAATCTAAGGAAAATGGATAAGAATTCCGGGCAAAAATCGGATGCCTCCAAAGAATCCAGGTTTGGCTTCCCGAAACGCCAGAGGGGAAAGAAGAAGCGATGAGACGACTTGCTAATTTCATTGAAATAGTTCTTTTGATTTTAATGATTCTTCTATGCTACGTAAGCATTTCCTCAGCCAGGGGAAATGTTCCCTATATAGCAGGCTACCGGGTGCTTCGAGTAATCAGCAACAGCATGAAGCCCACCATTAAGGATGGCACCTGCATTATTATCCAGAAGGTGGATGCCCAGGATGTTCAGGTGGGAGATATTATCACCTTCGTTTCTAATGACCCACAGATTAAGGGCTTCTACAATACCCACCGTGTCTATGAAATTCAGGAGGACGAAATCTCCCATGAACCAATCTTCGTTACCAAGGGAGATGCCAACGACTATCCGGATGCTTATACAGTGGATGCATCCCAGGTGGTAGGACGATATGTGAAGGAGCTGCCCTTTGGAAAGCAGATTTATGATGTTACCATGTTCCTGTCTCAGCAGACCACCTATTTTATCATTGTAATCTTCCCATTGATGCTGTGTCTCTTATCTTATCTAAGACAGCTGATGAAGGCCATTGCCGGGAAGAAGGAAGGAGTGTAGCCAGTAATGAAAAAGCATGAAATACCATCTATCATTTCTATGATGGTTGTTACACTTCTTCTGATTATGGGATTTACCATTGCCTGGTACTCTGCTTATGGAAGAATTCCCATTGTAAATGGACTGGGAATGCAGGCGGCAGATGATGGAAGAATTAAGGTGGCAGTAACAGCAGATGGAGATGATATCTCAACTTTGGAAGGAGAGGCTCAATATGCTACATTGAAATTCACCAGTCAGGTAAATATCGGACAGAATCAATTCGCTCCCGGAGCCTATGGCAGTGTGACACTGTATGTAACGCCATTAAGCGATATGGTAACAGGATGTACCATTACCCCATCTATGGTGCTTCAGAAAGAGGAATCATCTACCAAAGTCGATGTATCAGATGATAATGCCAACAACACCGTATCCATTACAGGAAGTAATGTAGCCAGTACCAAGCTGACAGATATTGCTAATCGTCATATTCGCTTCTTCCTGGATCAGGCAATGACAGAGCCTCTTGGAGATACCATTGAAATCTCTAAGACAAGTAATGGGGGAGCAGAATGGAATGTTGATGGAAGCATTAAGGATATTGAGAAACCCATTACCTTATATTGGAGATGGTACTACGAATATGATGCAAGCAGTGATGCAGATTACACCAATGATTTTCTATTAGATGTAGCAGACCAGAAGGCCGCATTGACCAGCCAGACCAAGGAAGATGTATATGACTTAGAGGATACAGCCATGGGAAATAACCTGGATAATATATATTTCCAATTTCAACTGATACCAGTGGTAACGGAATAGAGAACAGTTATAGGAATATGAGATGACAGAAAAACCCAGAGAATTAGAAAAATATAAAATTAAAAATATTGATCTTACTGGGGATACAACCAGAGGTAAGAACCCCTACCTGGATGAAGAGGCTGCCAGCAGACGGAAGCTTCAGACCCAGGAGGAAAATAGTGGGGAACAAAAGTTATCTCCAGAGGAGCTTCGTACCAGGCGGCGGAAGCGTGCCTATCGTATCTCCTGCATGGTGGCTGCCATTGTGATTATTCTTGCCCTGTGCTATGCCTGGTATTCCACTACCACAAGGGATGTGCGAAGTACAGATGGGGAGGTAATGAAGCCTTATAACCTGTCTGTATTAAATCCGGGGGAGACGGCGGAATTACAGCTGTCGGTTGGTAATCTGTTCCCGGGACAAACCAAGGATGTGATGTTCTGTGTCAGCAACAAGGATAATACAGGACATTCAATTCAGATGGGCATTAGTGATTTCAATTACAATATTGATATGGTTTACACCAACAATTTGGCAATTACCTACGAGTTATATCAGCTGACAGAGGTATTTGGTGAAGGTGGAAAAGAACCAACATCTTATCAGTACAAATCCAGTGATAAGGACTCTGCAGGAAATGATGTGATTCGCTATTGGAATATCACACAAACAACAATAGAAGGTAATACAGATCTTTTATCAGCAGTAGATGTTACAACAGCAAAAAGGCAGGCAGTATTTGGTGAGGAAGCTACCTGGCCAAATGCAGCAACCAATCTGAACCTGGGGACCTATATGGAATATACCAAGGATGTAGATAACAATAACCTAATGCTTAAGGGAAAAGAAGCCGGCACCAATGGTTTTGATTCCAATTTCTTTCTCCTTCGCATGACTTGGAATCAAGAGACGGATTTCCAGAACTACGAGAAAGAAACCGATATGATATATCTACTGGTACAGGCACTACAACCGGAACCGGCACTGCCAAGTTCTACAGGCAATTAAGCAACCCACAGTAAGACGGAGCAAATATGAAGAAGCAGAAACGGGATTTACGAACCCCAAGAGAGAAAAAACTTCATATCGTAAAATGGATCCTTACCATTGCATTGGTGTCTGCAGCGTTTCTATCTACAGGCTACCTGATTTGGGCTAAGTATTATTCCCAAAGCTCCAAGCAGGGTATGGCGATTGCTTCCGGAATCTACTTTACAGCAAATTTTGCTGGAGAGGTGGCAACGGAGGATGCTGAGCCGCCGGAGAGTGTAGTACTGAATAACTATAGTGGTACCAGCACCACTTACACCTTCGAGGTTCGTAATTATGAAAATAACCTGTTGTTTAATGGGGATGGAATGGAGATAGATTACGATATTTATTTCTGGATGGAGGAAAACCCGGCAGAGGAAGGCGTATCTTATTCTGTTACCAACGAGACAACCAATGAAGATGCTAAGCCACTTGCCGGAACCAGCAGTAGTGCGCCGATATCATTTACAGGAAATCAAATTGGCGGTGGAAGTGCGATAAAACAAAATTATAGAATTAACATTGTAGTTGAAAATGAAGCAATAAGCCATAAGCCACTTCCTGTGTACGTTATGGTGAAAACCAAGGATAATGCAATTATTCATAAGATATTAAAGGGAAAAATGACGATGACCACATCCTCTGCCGGGGCAGAGTCCTTTGTGCAGACCAGTGGTTTTCAATATCCCATTGGAATGTCCCAACAAAATAAGTTTGACACGGAAATAAAGCCGGCTCTTCAGAAAAGTGCAGGATTAACCTATGAAATTCAGACCGTAGGAAGAGTGTTGAATTCAGAGCAGGCAACTAGAACCATCCGTGTTCGATGGCTGCCGGATGAATTTGATATTGATTTATATGACAGCAATTATCTTAAATGGAAGTCTGACAATAGCAAGACAGCTCCAGACACCATGGTAATTGGAGAGGTTACATGGAATTATTTCACCGTATCTGTTATGCCATATTCTTCAGAGGAGATTATATTCTATCCTAGGAAGGACTTAGACTGGAACACCATTACTACCATGAATACTACAGATAAAGGAATGGAGAATTTGAATTCTCATATTCAGGCAGAAGATATTACAGTAACCACAACTAGTAACTAGATAACTGATTGCAGGAGCAGGATATGAAGCGGAAAATACAGCAATCCATGAGAAAAAAACTGAATAATGTATTGGCTCTCATGGTATGCTTCTGCATGACTTTGGTGGCAGCTGCAGGACCTGTGAATCAGTACGCTTCCGTATGGGCTTCTGATGAAACCCAGGAAAGTCAAGATGTCTCAGAGACCACAACCACAACAGAAACGCCTACAGAGCCAGTCAGTACGGAACCAGAAAATACCGTATCTGACACGAGCAGCGATGCAGGAGATGATAATGCAGCAAACCAGATTATGCCTATGGATGCAGGTGAGGCTGTGCCTCTAGCGGATAGCCTGGAATCCTATGTTATCACAGATGAAAATGGGGTAGTTAAAACTCTTCCTACAGATTACACACAGTATCATACTGGTACAAACTATATTATTAATTATACCAATGATTTTATGATTCTTCAGATTCTTAGTCAGCAGTATGATTTTGCAGGTATTAGTTTTCAAATATCCAAGAATATGTCTAATACAGGTAATGATGGCCTGTGGGATTTATCTACAATTGGAGAATTTACTGGAATTGGAAGTGAAGCATTTCCATTTCGCGGAAGTATGAAATGTGCATGGAATTCAGGTGTAACCTTTATCTTCCAGACGCCGATGTTCGATTATCTGGGAACGGGAGCAGAAGTATCCGTTATGAATATTACCTGTGTCGCAGGCTGTAGAGCTGCCATCGCAGGTCATATTGTAGGACCGGCTACTCCAGAAGATACTACATCTGTAGTAAAGCTTCATGACCTGCAGATATATGGAACCTTATCTTCTACAGTAGATAATGCA
The DNA here is from genome assembly GCA_964650965.1 of uncultured Lachnospiraceae bacterium. GTDB lineage: Bacteria > Bacillota > Clostridia > Lachnospirales > Lachnospiraceae > CAZYYO01. The sequence goes on from CAZYYO010000064.1 coordinate 7,106, forward strand.
GGATTTATAGCCTCAGAGATAATGGATGGTGGCAAAATAACACTGGAGAAAATTACTGCCAAGAAGGAAAGCGCAAGCTCCAATACAGATCCAATGGTAATCAGCGGATTATCTACCGGAGGAATTGCAGGTGTTGTAGGAGCCAATACCTCTATTAGTGTAGGCAATAATGTGTCAATTCGTACCAGTGTTACAGGTTCAGTGGCTGCCGGAGCCTTATTTGGAACAATCCAGGGAGATATCACCATTGATGATACGCTACTGGCATTGGCAAAGCAGGCTACGGTAACTCAGGTAACCGGAACCTCATCTGCCGGCTATACTGGAACTTTGGCAGGTCTGGTTACCACTATCACTACTGAGGATGAGCATGGAGTTTCTATTGTTCCTACCAATGTTACAATTACATCTCAGGAAGATACCATCAATCTGCCGTCCCTAATTACCAGTAGCAATCTGGGATGTGCAGGAGGTTTCTTCGGACAGGCAGATGACCAGGTTACTATATCATGTGATAAACCAATTACTTTCAGCGGTAATATTACCGGAGACTGTGCAGGTGGCTTCCTGGGTCATATGGCTTCTGGAAGTGTATTAAATCTTGGAAACAATACCTTTACCGGTGGTGCTGCAGTTACTGCGAATACCAGTAATGCCGGTGGTGTCGTAGGACAGCTGGATGCAGGCAGCACTTATACCAGTGGAGCAATTAATATCACAGGCAGCGTTACTTCCAATGGAAGTAACGCAGGCGGCGTCTTCGGATTGTCCCAGGTGGGCAGTCCTGCTTATGGTAACATTAACGTAACTGGAACCGTTACTGCAGCCAATGGAAATGCCGGCGGATATGCAGGAATGCTCCAGGCTTCTTCGGAATTAACGAATATTACAACAGCTGCTGTCACTGGTAAGAATGCAGGAGGAATTCTGGGAAGCTTCGCCAGAATCGCTGATAATACACAGCTGCATCTTCAGCTGCACGACCTTTCTGTAACAGGAGCAGTAAAGGGAAGTACTGCAACTGGTGGACTTATTGGAACCGTGGGTGCTGCCAGTGGTGTGGAATTAGGTAATGCACTTACGATTACATCACAGCCATCAGGTGGAACCGCAGGATATTTCATAGGTACGCAGACAGAGTCTCTTATCTATTATGCAAATGTGGCAGACTCTGCAGATGGAATTGCTAAGTTAGGAACATCTATTGACGAAGTAGGTAATTACGGAGGCGTATTCCGTAATCAGACAGTAGGTACCGGCAAGCTTATTGGAGATGGAACCCTTGACAATGTTGGTATGATAAATGCCGGATATACTGTAACAGGAGCAGGTTCTGCCTATACCTTAAAAAATGAAATCGATATGGAGTGTCTTGCCATAGCGTTAAATACCCAGGGAAATTATGGCCTTAGCGCCTTTTCAGGGGCTACTTGTGCTACCTTATTGGCAGCCACTTATACTATAACTCCGCAAAAAAACAATACCATAGATATCTCTTATGCTAAGACCGGAATTGTTACTTTAAATCGAAATGACAATACAGGGGAAGCATACGCCTTCTCTGGCAGTATGACAGGAACCTTATCTGGTGATGTGGCACCTACCATTACAAGAGATTTGGATATTCGACAGAGCAATATTGGTCTATTCTCTACTTTAGCCGGAGATAATACCTTTGAGAAACTGACAATAGCTGGAACGATTATAGGAGCTAATGGAGTTGGTGGATTGGCTCATGGTAAACGATATGGAACAAGCCTTGTCCTTACAGATTTCACAACCAAGATTAATATTTCCGATATAAGTACTGCTTGTGCAGGTGTTCTTGTAACCGGGGAGAGTAACAAGACCTTAACTATTACAGCTATCAATTTATCATTACAGGCACACCTGAAACATGCAGGTGTTAGTGATGTATCCGGTTTTATTAATTCACTAAATAGTGCAGTGCTAAATCTTAAAACAATAAAATTAGGTGGTACGATTGAAGGAACAGCTGAAAGTACAATTGGAGGATTCCTGGGAGACCAATGGAAAAATGTATCAGGCTCCGTTAATGGAGTAACGGTGTTAAATGATACAAAATATCTTCAGCAAAATGGTCGATTTGGAGCATTGATTGATACGGTAATTACAAGCAAGAACACACGATTGGTTCTTGATCATATTGATTTGGCAGGATTAACAATTAATTCTGCCAGCAATCCGGGAGCAAAAGCCAATAATTCCTTACTGATTCGAGATGGAGACAGGATGGCATTGGAATTAGACAATTATTCGTCCAAGGATTGTAAGGTATATCTTAACAAAAATATTGATTTTGATGAAATCGCAGGAATTTCCAGAGATAAAGATGGTATTGTATCTGGTATTGTTTCCATACATGATAGCACGAAAGACTATGCTACATCCCAGGGCTACCACTATGATAATCAGGCAACCTATTATGTGGGAACAAATACAAGTTCAAAACAGGTGAATGCTTCCACCATCCATAATTCCCGAGGCAGATATTTCTATGACGTATTCCAGACTATGTATACAAAGACCTACAATGCTGACGGTACCTTGAATACAACTGTAAATATCGCTAATCAGATTGCAAATGATGGTACAAGCCTTATTATTGACAGCAAGGAAAAGATGCTTCTCTGGGATGTAATGAATTATGCATATAATGATAATGTAAGAGCAATATTTTTAAATGCTCTTACTGACAATACTGTTGCATACAATGGAAATGTAATCTTCAGTGGAAGTATTGATGCATCTCAAATTAGTTATTATCCGGTACCTTCCTTAAATGGAAGTAGAATACAGGGAACCAATGCAGCTAAGATTACGTTTGGCTCGAATTCGTCTACTTCAATTTCCAGCTGGAACATGCCAAATAATGCAACTAATTCTCAGCATTTTGGATTACAGGCAGGTCTGTTATACAACCCAACAGGAATTACAGTATCAGATATTACACTGTCAGGTACTGTTGCTAATTTAGATGGAGATAGTGGAGCACTTGTTGTAGGTTCTTTAAATGGTGGAGGAACCTTTAACAATATTACGTTAAATAATCTGTCGATTGATGGTTATACTAGTGATACCACGGCTAATGACAAGGATGCACTTCTTATCGGTAAAATTCCTGCTGGAACGGTAAGCTTTGATGATATTGAGATGACAGGTTACACAAAAGGAACTAAGGTTGCTGCGTCTCTGATTGGCACAGCAGGTTCAGATACTGCAACGGACGTGAAGCTTACTTTTGTCAATATGAAGGTGGCAGATGGTAAGGATTCAGAAACTCATAATGGAGATGCGTTGAAGTATGCTTCCTTTATTTATGACTATAATTATACTAATGATGCGTCGGCTTATACTGGTCGAGGCTTATATACCTTTACCCAGGCAGATGCTCAGACCGATGATAATGTTACCTTTGGTAGTGAATTAGATAAAGATACTGAGTTTGCAGATAATAATAACCTAGTGTTAACCACATTGAACATTTCCAACACTAATTATATACCATATGTGTTTCAGACTAAGAAGATTGAAGTCAATCCCAAGACAGGAGATATTATTCAAGGTTGTGGAACGTACGAAGATCCGTATGTGATTAAAAATGTAAAACAGTTCCTCACCCTGTATCGTTACATGAATGAGACGGGAGATCAGGGAAATTATCAGTACCAGTCCTTCTATACAGGATGGAAGATGAATGTAATGGGAGATGACAGTGAATTCTGCCATAAGGCAAATGAGACAGAAGAAAATGATTCCCATATAGTTGCGATCTTTGGAGGAAGTGGTGAAAATGATACAAAATTCCCATCGCCGGACCAGTTAAGTCATGCTTACTATCGCCTGGGGGCTGATATTGATTTATCAACACTTGATAGTAGCAGTACCTATGGAATTATTGCTCAGCAGTATATGGGATTTGGACTATCTACCAGACCATTTACAGGCGTGTGGTATGGCTCTTATATCGATAACAATAAAAGTGGTACTCCTACACTAACGCTTCCAAAGAAGCTAGCTACAAACACCTATACCAATTATGGGTTTATTCAGTATGCCAAGGGTGCAGTAGTGAAAGATATCAATATTACAGTACCTGATGACACAGGCGTTGCGTCACCGGTTGCAACTGTGGTAAGCACTTGCTACGGTGGAGTGTATGCTTATATACAGGGCGGTGATAACATTATTGATAATGTTACTATAAGCTCAAATGTGAAGTTGTCAGCAACAGATGTATATGCTGGAGGCTATGTGGGATGCATTCAGAAGGGGGGATTAATACTTAGAAATATCAATAATGATTCAGTATTAGGAATTGCATTCCTTACCGCAGATAACACTGCTGCAAATTCTTCTGCCTATCGTTCTTTGGGAGGAATGATTGGACGTGTTGAGGATGGCTATGCCATTTATGAAGGAAGTAATGACACAAATCATCCATTAATGAAATCTGTGTCTGATTTTCCAGCTACAGTAAAAACACTTCCTCTTGGAGGCAACTATGATCTGGTAAATGGAGATTATTTAGATGCCATGACTCAGCCAGATACTGGCGATAAACTGATAGTATCTGCTCCATCCAATGGTGGAGTCAATATAACGCTGCCTAATTCCGCAGCTTTATTTGTCATGTCTATGGCCTTAAATTCTGATGCATTGTCCCCATCTTCAGATACCGCATCTTATGCCAGTGGCTACACAACCAATTCTAAAACTCGTAAAGCAGCATATTCATCTATGGGTAATTGTGCTGAAACTACACCAGATTATTTAAGTGCAGCCAGCTATGACAATGCAAGTGGATATACTGGAAATGGTATTACAGGAAGTAATTTGTCCTATGGAGATTCCTATCTTCTTCGTTATTTCGGTATTACCGGACAGCAGTATCAGACATACATGGCAGCTGATGGTGACTATAACTATGGAATATTAAATACTTACAAATCTCTTGGTGGAGTGGCATATCGTACCACCTGGTCATTGAAGGAAAACGCGACCTATGACTTGACAGCTTACGGAGACAGCTTCCGTGGAATTGGTGCCATTTACAATACTGGAGCAGGTCGCGGAAGTACTTTTCGTGGTGACTTCAATGGTCTGGGCGCTACTGTAAAATATTCAATGAACCGTAAAGCACTTGAAAACGATGCAGCTACAGCAAAGGAAGCCGGTTTATTTAATCATATGTATGGAGGTACCTTAAATACCTCTGCTGAAAACGCCTATAAGATAGAAAATCTTACCATCCAGGGAAATGTTGATGCTGCGACTGGTTATACTGCACTTACACGAGCTGGTGGTATTGCCGCTGCTATGGAGGGTGGCTATTATCAGGTGAAGAATATCCATATTGATGATGAATTCTCAATTGGAAATGGTAATGGAATTTCTACTCAGGGCAAGAATGGAATTGGGGTTTTTGGAGGTATTGTGGCATATCTTACCAATACCAGCTTCCTTATCATAGATACAGCGATTATAGCAGGAAGCAGTTCAACTTCCAAAGTAACCTTCCAGGGAACGGGACATGGTGGAGGTCTTATTGGAATACAGGGCAATGAGGAAGGTAACGGTTCTGGTATCCTTACGATTACAAATGGCTCTATCAACAATCTAATTATTAATACCTCACATGGTAATGCTGGTAGTGTGGCAGGTTATACTTCTGGTGGAAGTAAGGCCTCTATCACAGGAACGAAGGAAGCACCATACATGGTTTCTAATACAGAAGTGACAGGTTTTTGGCAAGCTGCCAGCTTTATTGGTGAAAGTAGGATTAGTTATAATGTGTCTTATGTTACAGCAGATAGTAATACATTAACTGCATATCAGCATATTGGTGCTATTATTGGTGATAGTTATGGAACTGGAAATACCAGCACAATAACCAATGCAATCTCCTTAAATAATACAATTA
>CAZYYO010000065.1:0-12982 GCA_964650965.1 uncultured Lachnospiraceae bacterium
ATTACCACACCACCACAACTGATTGCTTCGATCATTGCAATACCTCCTGATGTGGTGTAAAAAAACTAAATTCAGTATAAACTATTTTACCTCAGGGTGCAAGATGGGGCTTATTGAAAATATGTGTCAAAAATCGACTTTGCCAAAGGTACTGCATGCTTGCTTCCGCTTCCGGCACCTTCCATAATCACTGCAACTGCAATTTCTCTTCCATTAGCATCATTGGCATATCCAACAAACCAGGAATGATTATCGTCCTTATTGGAATTATATTCTGCGGTACCTGTCTTACCATAAGCAGTGTACACATCTGATTTTAAAGCTTTTCCCGTTCCGTCTGTTACCACGTATCTCATAAACTCCTGCATAAGTGATGCGTCTTGTTCTGACATAAGCTTTCCAGCAGAGGAGGCAGAAAAGGCTTTCACCTGGTCTCCTGCGGCATTACTGGTATGGTCTATGACATAGGGCTTCATCAATTGTCCATTATTTGCAATGGTTCCTGCCAGCATGGCCATGTGAAGAGGTGTAACTAATGTCTCTCCCTGACCTATGGCTGTCTGCATTACCAGATTGCTGTTAGATTCTCCGTTCAGCTTAAAGCTGCTGGCCTTGGTATTACTAAAAGCGGTTGGCAGTGTTTTATTAAATAACAGCTGTTCACACAGCTTATTCATTCGATTTGCATCCAGAGACAGACCAATATTTGCAAAAGCACTGTTGCAGGAATTTCCAAAGGCCTGATAAATATTCTCTGTGCCATGTACGCTGCCGTTATAGCAATGAATCTCTGAGGAGCCATTGGAATAAGCACCATTACACTGGAAGGAATAATTATTATAATCCGGATTCTCCTGAAGATATTCTAATAAGGTAACCATCTTAAAGGTAGAGCCTGGTGGGTATAGTCCCTGGGTGGCTCGATTTAATAAAACGGTGTCGGTAGAATCCTCTGCTGTGTAGCTGGACCAGTTTAATGCAATAGAATTTGGGTCATAATCCGGTTTGGATACCATGGCAAGAACCTTTCCAGTGGAAGGCTCTAACACCACAACAGCACCATCATAATTTCCAAGACCATCATAGGCAGCCTGTTGCAGTCCAAGGTCTAAGGTAGTGATTACATTATCTCCCTGGCTCTTCTTCCCCTGGAGCTCATTGGCGAACTTCTCCAGGAAGAAAATATGGGAACGAAGTAGATTAAAGTTGGCATCCAGCTCCACTCCTGCCATTCCATTGGAGGAATATCCCAGCACGTGAGCAAAGGTACGTCCATAAGGGTACACACGGGTCTCTGTACCATCCTCCGCCACCTGGGTACTGCCTAATACGGTACCATCACTGGCTTGAATCTCTCCACGAATGACACTGTTAGACAGAGATGCTAATCTGGCATTGTATGGGCTGTTAATGAAATCCTCGCTTTTGACTGCCATAAAGTACACAAAATAACCTGCAAGGAAAATAAACATGGCAAGGAAAACATAGGTAACTATAGCGAACTCCTTATTACGAGAGGTCTTTACCGCTGTTTTCTTCCGGGTCTTCTTTTTAGAAGAACCGTTGAAATCCATAACATCAATTTCATCTATGGGATGGTTATCTTTTTTTACCTGCTTCATTTCTTTCTCCTTCATCCACCTTCATAACATACAGTCCTTGAATAATTGCAAATAAAATCATGGTACTAAGCAGGGAGCTTCCTCCATAGCTTACCAAAGGAAGGGTTACTCCTGTAGACGGAATAAACTTGGTTACGCCTCCTAAGGTTAGAAATACCTGTATTCCATAGACGGTTCCCAGCCCTAAGGCAATTAATTTATAGAATTGATCCTTAATCTGCATTGCAATATTAAAAAACATTAAAAAGCAGCTGATACATACAAAAATCAGGCAAAGTGCAAACACACCCCCCATTTCCTCCGAAATTGCAGAGAATACAAAATCCTGGGCAACTACCGGAATCTTGGTTGGCATTCCCTGATACAAGCCGGAGCCAAACCATCCTCCGGTACCAATGGCAAAGAGAGACTGGCAAATCTGGTAGCCTTCATCATCTGCCACACTTAAGGGATTCTGCCAGGCAAGTACACGAATCCGCACATGACTAAAGAGAAAATAAGCCAGAACAGACGCCACTGCCCCGCATCCCAATCCCAAAAACATATATGCCGGCTGTTTGGTGGCAACGTACAGCATAACCAGATAGGTAATCAGGAAAATAAAGGCACCGCCTAAATCTTTGGAGGCAACCAGAATCAATACATGTACCGCTGCAATGATTGTGGTCTTAACCACATGGGTAAATTCCGTAGAACGATACAGCATACAGGCTACGAAAAATACAAATAATATTTTAATAAATTCCGAGGGCTGAATAGAAACCGGTCCTAAGGAAATATTCAGCTTGGCACCATACACCGTAGAGCCTGCAGCAGCAACTACACCCAGCCCTGCAATTCCAACAATAGCATAAAGCCAGGTCAGCTTCTCCCACACCTTTAATTTATGTATAATAGCAGGAATAAAGCAGCTGATTACCATGGCAGCAACAGCAATGATAAACTGCTTCACTGCTTTATCTAAATCTAATCTGCTTAGAATAATAAAGCTGATTGCCAGCAGCATGCACATATTATTTACTAAGGATTTGGAAGCATTCTTATAAATGTGCTTATAAATAAATAAGGTTGCCATAAAGAAAATAACTTCCATAAGATACAGACCAATCAGGCGAATATCCCAGGTAACCAGAAACATTACCAAATAGGAATTAAATAAAATGCCATACATTAAAGCCGTCTGCTTACCATACAGCCGATTTTGTCGTTTTTCTGATATATTGTTTTTCAAGGCTGCAAAGCAATCATAGGTATAAATTGCAAACATGAAAATGATGGTAAAACGTGATGCATTTACAATTAAATTAACCACTATTGTACTCCTCTTTTAAAATGACCACGGGTATATCCTTGGGAGATATCCACCGTGCTATCCTTTCCTTCTATAAATACCTGGCGAAATTCTTCTAATACCTGGTGGGTCTCCTTCTTGGATTCCAGAGTGAAATCAAGACGCAGCTGTCTAACACCTAAGCTGTCAATTTCCGATTTATTGGATATCAAGCTGGTAATGACACTATTATATATAACATTGTAGCAATATGCACATACATTTTTTACTGGGAACTGATTTCCAAAGCGATCCTTTAAGAAAAGGTGCTGCTCACATTGATCACAATACTGACAATTCTTGTGCATACAGTTGGCACATACCATCACAGGAGTTCTTCCATACACTACAAAGGAAGCATCCCTATGATCTAAATGAAACAGCTCCTTGTAATTTAATTCCACCGGCATGGTAATGCGATGATATCCCAGATTGCGAAATGCTTCTATTCCCTTGTTGGAGTATGTGTACATGCGGTAGTTAAGTATCATCTTCTCCTTAGGATAATCCATGCTCTCCAAAAATCCCATGGCATCAAAGGAATGTATTATCACATAAGCAACCTGGGATGAAAACAGCTCCTCTTGATGAGCTAATACATAGGTTCTTGCCTGCTCTCTGAAAATAATGGGAAAATTCAGTACCAGCTTCTTGTGATACTTGTGAAAGCCTTCACAAATTTCCGTCTGGTTCTTAAGATACATGGGAAGCTCTATGGCAATGGCTGTGATATAATCTGTGGTAAGGCAAGCCGCCAGCTGCTCCATGGTCTCTACTGTGGCAAGAACATCATGTGCTTCCCCAGCTTCCCTCACTTCTCTTATTTCCTCTGCTTCCTGTGCTTTGGTCTTAGCTGCATATTCACTGCCTGCCGGCATATAGATATAATCCAAGGCCTGCCGCGGCTGCATAGCTTTGTCTAGAAGCTGCTGCTGTATCTCTGACAAAGCCTCTCTTCGCATTTCATTGATTTGGTTCACAGGAAGAAAAACCTGGGAATCCAAGGTAAGCTCCAGCTGTTCAAAGGTAAAGCTGGTTCCACCGGTTTTGCTTAATTTGCTTCGCACCATATCATGGCTTGCCGGCTGCTTTATGGCATGGCCAACCACATCTCCGGTAACCTGTGCTGCAATGTTGGGCTCATCTGCCTTATATACCCAAAAGGAAAGAGGCTTCCCCTTCTGTGCCGTTAGAAAGCCATGCAGCTTAATCTTTGGCTCCGGCAGGGATAATTCTGGTGTATCAACCTTCTTATGAGAAGGCTCCTGGAAGGTAATCATATCCTTTCCATTTTGGTGATAGTAATATTTATTGGTAAATCCACAGCGATTGCCCAAATCATAAATCTTCTTATCATCTGCAGAAGATACCTGGAAATGTTCCTTTCCCCTTTCCAAATATAAATCCACATATTTACGATATAAGGATACCACACCGGCAGCATAGGACAGCTGCTTCATTCTGCCCTCAATCTTAAGGGAATACACACCACTTTCAGAAAGAGCAGGAATATCATGGAGACCACACAGATCCTTAGGGCTTAACACATAAGGGCCGGGTGTGGCAATCGACTGTCCTTGTTCATCTAATACCTGATAGGGCAGACGGCAAGGCTGAGCACAACGACCACGGTTACCACTTCTTCCCCCAATTAGACTGCTCATAAGACACTGACCAGAATAGGATACACATAGAGCTCCATGAACGAAGGTTTCTATTTCTACATGGCTTCTTTCATACATTTTAGAGATTTCCTCTAAGGAGATTTCTCTGGAGGTTACAATGCGGCTTGCCCCCTGGTGCATAAGAAAGTCTGCCCCCTCCTGATTGGTAACGGTCATTTGGGTACTGGCATGAATCGCAAGCATGGGAAAATATTCCTTCACAAACTGAAATACTCCAAAATCCTGTACAATCACTGCATCTAAGCCTGCTTCATAATAAAATTTCAGATAATCATACAGCTTATGATCCATTTCAGTATTCTTAAGCAATGTATTTAAGGTAAGATATGCCCTTCTTCCGTGTAAATGAGCATAGCGAATGGCTTCTGCTCCTTCCTCCATTGTAAAATTCTTGGCAAAAGCTCTGGCTCCAAATTGATTGCCACCAAAATAGACGGCATCTGCTCCTGCATTTACCACTGCCTTGAAAATCTCTAAATTACCTGCGGGAGATAAAACCTCCAAACCTCTATCACTCATTTTCATCACCTAAATAGGGGACAGCAAAATACTGTCCCCCACATTTCTTCTAATTATAAACTACTGTCCGCAGAACCTAGAAGGGCATCCTCTAAGGAAGCTTCTAGCTTCGCCTTATGTAAAAGAAGCTCTTTATTCTCTTCTTCTAACTTCTTCATATCTTCCTGCATACTTTCCACTTTAATCTGATTGGAAATCAAATCATGCTTCAGCTCGTAGATTTCCTTCTCCCTTTGCTCCAGGTCAGATTCAAATTTCTCAATCTGTTCCTTTGCTTTAAAGAAATCGTCTGCAATATTTAACTCTAAAAGCGTTGATTTGGTATCAGCAGAAAATCTGCGGAACTCCTCAATCTCATTAAACTCATTTAACTTATTATTAATATATGTGGCTACCTTCTGAAGATATTCTTCTTCCTCGTAACCGCTTAAGGTATATACTTTACCGCCAATAATTACTTCAGCACTCTTCTTCGCTGACATGAATTCATCCTCCATATGCAGGTCATGGTGTGTTCCTATGAAACACCACCGATTTTATCCGTACTTAAATTTATACTCTAGTATAGCATACAATCCCTAAGATTCACAAGAAAATATGTGGTTTCTTTGTGAAATTCTATTGTGGTCTTGAAATTTGAAAATGTTCATATGCCATATCTGTAGCCACTCGTCCTTTAGGCGTGCGGTTGATGAGACCATTTTTAACAAGATAAGGTTCATATACCTCTTCAATGGTGCCGCTGTCTTCTCCAATAGCTGCCGCCAAGGTGTCTAGACCCACCGGTCCTCCTGCAAATTTTTCCATAATGGTTAATATGATATTTCTGTCATTTACGTCCAGCCCCAGCTTGTCTACCTCTAATAAATCTAAGGCAGTTCCTGCCACCTCTTTGGTAATCACACCATCATATCGTACCTGGGCGAAATCACGAATCCGCTTTAACAGACGATTAGCAAGTCTTGGGGTTCCTCTGGAACGTCTTGCCAGCTCGTAGGCACCTTCTTCGTCAATGACCACATCCAGCTTTCTGGCAGATTGAATAATAATGGTCTGTAATTCCTCTGGGGTATAGAATTCCAGATGGTGAACCACTCCAAAACGATCCCGTAAGGGTGCCGATAATAAACCGGCTCTTGTAGTAGCACCTACTAAGGTAAACTTAGGCAAGTCCAGTCGTATGGATCTGGCCGTCTGTCCCTTCCCAATCATAATGTCAATGGCATAATCCTCCATTGCAGGATACAGCACCTCTTCCACCTGTCGGTTCAGTCGATGAATTTCATCTACAAATAACAGATCTCCTTCCGCAAGATTGCTAAGAATTGCTGCCATTTCTCCCGGCTTTGCAATGGCAGGTCCGGAAGTAACCTTCACATGAACCCCCATTTCGTTAGCAATAATTCCAGCCAATGTGGTCTTACCAAGTCCTGGAGGACCATAAAAAAGCACATGGTCCAAAGGCTCCTGCCGCTGTTTGGCCGCTTCAATATATACTTTTAAATTGCTTTTCGCTTTTTCCTGCCCAATGTATTCGTCTAGTGTCTGCGGTCTAAGACTTTTCTCTGTCTTCACATCCTCCTGAAGTACCTGGGTGGTAATTACCCTGCGTTCTGCCATTGTTGTGTGCTCCTTCTTATAAGAAAGACATTCTCTTCAAGGTTTCCTTTAACAAAGCCTCAACATCCATGTCTTCTGTAATATCAATATCGCTCATTGCCTTTAAGCTTTCCCCACTGGAATAGCCTAAAGCAGTCAGTGCATCTAATGCTTCATTCTTTATGCTGTTACTTCCCGGATTTGCATTGGAAATATTTTGTGATTTTGTTTCAAAGGCCTGAAGCAAATCAATTTTATCCTTTAAATCAAGAATGACACGCTGTGCTGTCTTACTGCCAATACCAGGAGCCTGAGATATAGCCTTGGCATCATCTCCCAGGATAGCAAAGCGAAGGTCATCTGCAGATAGGACACTTAGAATTGCCAAGGCTCCCTTAGGACCGATTCCATTTACCCCAATTAATAATTTAAACAGTTCTAATTCATCCTTGGAGGAAAAACCAAATAAGGTCATGGAATCTTCCTTCACATTCAGATAGGTAAATATCTTAATCTGTGCTCCCACCATAGGCAGCTGGTCAATGACACAGCCTGGGACAAAAATCTGATATCCAATGCCCTGGTTATCAATAACAATAAGATTCTCCTGGATTTCTACCAGTTCCCCTTTAATATATGAATACATTTACATATTCCTCTCTCTTCTTAAAATAGCCTGTGTTCGGTTACTTATCCTGCCAGCCCTTTGGTTCGGCGAATCACCTCCTGTGATACCACTCCAATTAAGGCTCCGGTTATAATACCTGCGAAAAACAGCACCGGGAAATAAAACATCACATTATAATTTTCCACCAAAAGTACTGCCATAAGAATCTGTCCTAAATTATGACTGATTCCTCCTGCAATGCTTACGGTGATAATATGAAGTCGAAACACCTTCTTGCAGATTACCATAACCACAAAGCTTAAGATGCCGCCGGCAAGACTGTAAATAATACTAAAGGCATTGCCAAATAGAAAGCCTGCCAAAAGAATCCGCAAAACAGAAACCAGAATTGCTTCCATAGGACCAATGATATATAACAGCATAAGAACTACCACATTGGTTAATCCCAGCTTCATCCCAGGTACTCCAAAATAAAAGGGAATCAAAGATTCCACATAGCTGCAAATCAATGCTAGTGCCAGAAACACACCCAGAAATGCTACTTTTCGTTTCATATATTTCACCTACCTGGCAACGGAATCAAATTCCGCTTCCTCTCCGGAAATCACCGTAACAACCACCTTATTAGGAAGGCATACAATACTTTCTGACTGATGACTGATTTGTCCCTGCTTCTGGCACAGATGATCCGGACAGTCTGCCTGCTTCATATAGGCTTGTTGGTTTTCAATAACAACGGTATTACTGGTAATTCCCTTATCATTTGTAACTGGTATTTCCTGGTCTTCCTTTAAGGAGTAGGTACCATATAACTGACCTGCAACCTGAATCTCAATCATTGCTCCTGCTGTTCTTGTTGTCATATACTGCATTCCAAGAAATCCAAATGCCGCCAATATCAGGCAGGCAATGATAATGATGTCACGCTTTCTTAATCCATGCTTCATGCTATATCCTATTCCATTTCTCCCATATAATAGAAGCCCTTGCATTCCTTAAGTCTCACCTGACAGAAGCTTCCAATTAAGGAGGAATCTCCTGGGAAATGTACCACAGAATTATTACTTAATTTTCCAGTTACCAGCTGAGGATTCTGTTCATTTACATCCTCCACCAGAACCTCCTGCAAGGTATGCTCCAGCTCCATGGACTTCTTCTGTCCCATCTTTTGAACAGTGGTAAGCAATCGGTTGAATCTGTCCTTAATTACATCCTCCGGCACCTGATTGTCCATGGCTGCCGCAGGAGTTCCTGTTCGTTTGGAATAAATGAAGGTAAATGCACTGTCAAAGCCCACACGCTTCACTACATCCATGGTTTCCAAAAAGTCCTCTTCTGTTTCTCCTGGGAAACCAACAATAATATCAGTAGTCAGTGCAATATCCGGCATAGCTGCCCGGATTCTATCCACAAGTGCAAGATACTGTTCCTTATTATAACGACGGTTCATCTTCTCTAAAATAGCACTGCTTCCTGACTGTAGGGGAAGATGCAAATGTCTACATATTTTCTTGGATTCTGCCATCACCTGAATCAATTCCGGTGATAAATCCTTGGGATGACTGGTCATAAAGCGAATCCGCTTTAATCCTTCAATTTTCTCGATTTCTACAAGCAGCTCAGCGAAGGTCATGGGATTGTCCAATCCCTTTCCATAGGAATTTACATTTTGACCCAGCAGCATAATCTCTACTACACCGTCCTCTACCAGGCGATGGATTTCACTTAAGATTTCCTCCGGCTTTCTGCTTCGTTCCCTGCCACGTACATAAGGAACGATGCAGTAGCTGCAGAAATTGTTGCAGCCAAACATAATATTTACCCCAGATTTAAAGGAATATTTTCGTTCCACCGGCAGATTTTCTACAATTTTATCCGTATCAGCCCATACATCCACTACCATCTTCTTAGATTCTAAGGCACTGACAACCAATTCCGCAAATTTATAAATATTGTGGGTTCCAAAAATCAAATCCACAAAGCGATAGCTTTTCTGGATTTTTTCCACTACTGTTTGCTCCTGCATCATACAGCCACATAGTGCAATCATCATGTGGGGATTTTTCTTCTTAAAGCTTTGCAGATAGCCTAAGCGGCCATATACCTTATTATTGGCATTCTCTCTTACGGTACAGGTGTTATAGATAACAAAGTCCGCGTTCTCTGAGTCTGTCTCCTGATATCCGATTCGCTCCAGGATACCCACCAGCTTCTCTGAATCTCTGGCATTCATTTGGCAGCCAAAGGTAGTAACGCAAAAGGTAAGAGGTCTGCCGATTTGCTCACTGATTTTATCTACAGCTCTTTTGGCAATCTCCATATAATAATATTGCCGCTGTGGTTCTGTTTCCGGTATTTCATTGCTGATACTGAATTCATCTAACATTACTTCTTGTAACTCCAATCTATAATTAATAACATATCTTCCTTGTGTCACTTGTTATGGACGTATCTGTCCATTTCCATAAATAATATACTTGGTGCTGGTAAGGGCAAGCAAACCCATAGGACCTCTGGCATGAAGCTTCTGGGTGCTGATTCCAATTTCTCCTCCAAAGCCAAATTCAAAGCCATCGGAGAAGCGTGTAGAAGCATTTACATACACACAGGCTGCGTCCACTTCCTCTAGGAAACGCTGAGCGTTCTGGTAGGAATTGGTAATGATTGCTTCGGAATGTCCTGTATTGTAATGATTAATATGTGCGATTGCCTGGTCGATATCATGTACCGTTTTCACAGAAATCTTATAATCTAAGTATTCCCTGCCCCAGTCATCCTCTGTTGCCAAAAGACCCTGATTGATGTATGGCAGTGCCGCTTCATCTCCACGGATTTCCACATCTTTTTTCGCCAGCTCCCGGCTTAACATGGGAAGGAATTCCTTTTCAATGCTTTCATGGATTACCAGAGATTCACAGGCATTACATACACCAATTCTCTGGGTTTTGGCATTATAAATAATATCACAGGCCATTTGAAAATCTGCGGTTTCATCTACATAAATGTGGCAGTTACCGGTACCGGTCTCAATCACCGGAATGGTGGACTGCTCTACCACCGTGCGAATCAAGCCGGCACTTCCCCTTGGGATTAACACATCTACATACTGGTTCATCTTCATAAATTCTGTAGTAGTTTCCCGGGAGGTATCTTCAATAAGGGAAATTGCTGTCATTGGAATCTGTAAAGCCACCAGAGCTCTTCGTATCGATGCAACAATCGCCTGGTTGGAATGAATGGCATCACTGCCTCCCTTTAGAATTACAGCATTTCCTGTCTTAAAGCACAGTGCAAATACATCTGCAGTAACATTGGGTCTTGCCTCATAAATAATTCCAATCACACCAATAGGTACCCGCTTTTGTCCAATCTCCAGTCCATTTGGACGCTTTTTCATGGAAATCACTTCGCCAATAGGGTCATCTAGTAAAGCAACCTGTCGGATTCCCTCTGCCATTTGCGTGATGCGATTAGGAGTTAACAGCAGTCGGTCCAAAAGACCAGAATTCATGCCCTTTGCTCTTCCATTGTCCATATCTATTGCATTACTTTTTATAATTTCCTGGGCATCTTCCTCCAGCTTGGCTGCCACACGCTGCAGCACCTGGTTTTTTGTGGTAGTATCCAGCTTTGCTAAGGTATATTTTGTTTCCTTTGCCTCACGGCATATTTGCTGTAATTCCATATTTTGCTCCGTTCTATTCATCAACAATTACCTGATCCATTCTTACATCCCAGGGTTGACTGGGAATTTTATCATATCGTTGTCCCGAAAAAGCAACCCCTGTCTTGTATATTCCCGGATTCTTATGAAGAAAGCGATCATAAAATCCGCCCCCATACCCAATGCGATGTCCTGTCCTGTCAAAAGCAAGACCCGGGATAATCCCATAGCCTTCCTTCTTCTCAAAGGGTCGGGTAAGGTTTATTGGCTCCATAACATCAAAGCATCCCTTTTGAAACTGGTTCAAATCCAGTATTTCATAGAAGGCAATCTGCTCCTTCTCTGTCTTGGGGAAATATAAAGCATATCCCCTGGATAATAAAAGCTCATATAAGGGAAGCAAATCCACTTCATAGGGCAAGGGATAATAACATAAAATATCCTGATATTCTCTACTTATAATATCTTCTAACAGTCTGTTGCAGATTTTATTGGATGCCTCTAGCCGTTCCCTGGAGGTTAATTGCTTTCGATAAGCCTTCATCTCCTGTCGAATCTCATTACTCTTTTTGTCCGCCATACTTTTTCCCCAGATTTTCCACCGTTCCGTCTTCATTTACCACATCAATATTGTTTAACTGGCTCTTCAGGTTGGCTTTCACGGAATCGATATATTCTCTTCGAAGAATCTGCTGTTCTACCAGCTCTACCTCTGACAGGCCCTGGTTCTTTTTCTTTCTTGCCAGCTCATTTATCCGTTGAATCTTCTCGTTTGTTATCATAGCTGCCTCCTGCTACATATCATTTTTCTATCCATTGTTATATATATTACTAAGTGTTATCCAATACTTTCTTCTAGCAGGTCTACCACATAGAAATCTTCATCATAATGAGAGGTGAAAAAGGTTCCTTTAAATGCCCCTTCAAATATCCGATGCAGAATGCTTACATCCTCTCCATTTGCAATAATCATGTCGCATCCAGAGGCTGTAGCAATCTGGGCGGCACGAAGCTTGGTAGTCATTCCTCCGGTTCCCACATTACTTCCCGGGGTTGCCGAAGCCATTTCCAATAATTGCTCATCTATGGTGTCCACCTGTTCCACCAGCCTGGCATTGGGATTCTCCTTAGGGTCCTCGGTGTACAATCCATCAATATCTGATAATAGGATCAGAAGGTCTGCCCCAATTAAGGATGCCACAATGGCAGACAAGGTGTCGTTGTCACCAAACTGCATCTCATAGGTAGATACCGTGTCATTTTCATTTACAACAGGAATCACTCCTAAATGAAACAACTCTTCAAAGGTATTCTGGGCATTCTTTCTGGATACATTATCAATCATGGTCTTCTTGGTCATAAGTACCTGGCCGGCACTTTGATTGTATTCAGAAAACAGCTTCTGATAAGTGGAAACAAGACGAGCCTGACCAACAGAGGCACAGGCCTGCTTGGTAGCTATATTGGTAGGACGTTCCACCAATCCAATGGACTGTCTTCCTACGGCAATGGCTCCGGAGGATACCAGACACACATCAATCCCCTGATTTCGCAGGTCGCACAGCTCTCTTACCAGACGGTCCATCTTGGTATAATTAACATTCCCGGTCTCGGGATGTGTTAAAGAGGAGGAACCGATTTTAATTACTACTCTTTTTTTATTTTTCAAATCATAGATATCATTTCGCATTTTCTTTTCCTTTTCATTGAAACACAGGGTTTTCAATATGTTTTACATAAAAGCTAATACCTGCTTCTAATATACATACCTTATTAATTTAACACATTTTCTTAGAAAATGGTAGACCACAAAAAGGAGACTTTCTGGGTTTTCCAAAAAGTCTCCTTGGTATATCGTTTTGCTAAAAATATATTATTCCTTTACAGCTCCCATTAAGCTTCCCTTCTGTAGCTGCTTCTGTGCAAATGGCATAC
>CAZYYO010000066.1:0-2209 GCA_964650965.1 uncultured Lachnospiraceae bacterium
TGGAGACGTATCGAAGTGGTCATAACGAGGCGCACTCGAAATGCGTTTGCCGGGCAACTGGCACGCGGGTTCGAATCCCGCCGTCTCCGTTTCTTTTTACGCAAAAAAAGACAGCCTCATCAGCTGTCTTCTAAAAGGGAGAATAATGAAAAAATGTTTTCAAATGAGCTGTAGGGGTTGCTTCATTTGATAGTTATAATATACTGCCCTAATGTGACCACATTGTGACGATAGTATAAACTAATTGTTAATATTTCCCTTCTTTTTTATAAACTGAAAGATTTCTGCTTTCTTTTTTCTTCTTTTTCATTGCTTTGTACCCACATGTGTTTTAAAATATATCTATATTTAATATTCGAATTTTAATCCCTTTTGAAAGGATTCTAACTTATGATAAAGCGCTTGATAAACAAATATCTTTCCTTTACTACAAATAGCAAACTTTATTTTTCTGCTGGAAAAGATGAAATCACTCACTACAACCTGCATTTACTTCGAGCAATCAGCATAATCACCTCCATCCTAGTGGAGTTGTTTATTCTTCTTACTCCGTTGTTTATCCATGACTGGAAGATGTCTACACCCTATGTCTTCGCATTAGCAGTTTCCATAACCACTGCTGTAATTTCCTGCGTCGTCTGTCGAATGAAATTACATCATGCAGGACTCGTCTCTCTCTTGTGCTCCATGTTTCAGATAGGCCTGACAGCCTCTTTAATCGTGATTGATATTTTCCCCAATGTGGAAGGCCGTTGTGTTTTCATTCCCATTTTCTTTGTTGCACTGCCAGCCTTATTTATTTATCCCTATTGGTACACCTGGGCTTTCCTGGTTTTTTCCGATATTATCTTTATGTATTGCGCTTATAGCTTTAAGCCTCACCCGGTAGCCAGAACCGATATGTTTTCTTCCTTTGTTGGTATGGTTTGTGGTCTCATTCTTACAGTGATTATTATATCCATACGAACCAGTGAATATCATGCTAAGACCAATTACCGCACTTTGTCCCAGATTGACGGGCTAACCGGATTACTAAACAAATCTACCAGTGAAACTATTATTCGAAATAATATTAATGGACGAAATCTCTCAGAGACCTTCATCTTAATTATGATGGATATTGATCATTTTAAGACCATTAACGATACCTTCGGTCACGATGCCGGTGATGAGATTCTATCTAAGGTAGGCGGCATTCTTTCTGGAATTTTCCGAGATAATGATGTGATTGGGCGTTTCGGTGGAGACGAATTCATTATTTTATTAAAAAATGTTAAGGACTCTTTTCACATTGATAAAAAATTTAAGGAAATCCTCTATGCCATTAATCAAATTCCTACTGACAATCCTTCCTATACCATTTCCTGCAGTATCGGATGTGCCATTGCCAACCAGGAGTTTATTCCTTATGATGATTTATTTCGCCTTGCTGATGATGCCCTGTATGAAGCAAAGTACTTTGGCCGCAACCGCTACATGATTCATGTTCCGGAGATGATTCATCTAAATCCCATGACAAAATATATTCTAGTTGTGGATGATGACTTCAGTAGTCGAGCGATTATTACAGAAACCTTCCAGGATGAATATCATATCATCGAAGCAAGCAATGGCCAGCAGGCGCTAAACATTTTAAGTCATCACACCTCACAGATTGCATTGGTACTGCTAGATATCTATATGCCAGATATGAATGGACTGGATGTCCTTCGCTTCATGAAGTCTCGCTCCCATACCCAGCGAATTCCTGTTATGGTTGTAACCTCGGATGCTTCCGCAGAAGCTGAAATCCTAGAGCAAGGGGCTGACGACTTAATTGAGAAGCCAATAAAACCTGAAATAATAAAACTTCGTGCCAAAAATCTATTGGCACGAAGACATTAGTTTATCGATTCATTTCTGCTTGTCGTCCTGTATTGTTATGGTCTTTAATTACATTGGTGATTTCCTTAAGATCAGAGGATGGCAAGTCTCCCGGTATGGTATTCTTAACTGCACTGCAGGCATTTCCAAATGCCAGTGCCTTATTGCAATCCATTTCTGATGACAGCAGTCCGTACAGGACACCCCCGCAGTATGCATCCCCGCTGCCAATCCGATCTACAACATCAATGCGTTCATAGGGCTTCTCCTCATAGAAGGTATCGGTCTTAGCCTGATAAATCACAGAGCCAAAGCTGTGAACCTTGGGACTGTGAACCGTTCTCTG
>CAZYYO010000066.1:2309-12869 GCA_964650965.1 uncultured Lachnospiraceae bacterium
GTCACTATCCCGAACCAGATAATCATCACTCACTCCAAGATAACGAATCTTATTTTTCGCAAAATCTCCAATGGCACTGTCCGGAATCTTAGAAATCATTCCCGTATGCAGTCCCAGTAATGACACACCGGAGGCTACATTTAGCTCGGCGCCTCCCATATGCTTCTCAAATACGTCCCCTCTCATAATCCGTTCATTATTGGGTGGAGAAAGACGAAGTAACAGTTCTCCCATTGCTAGTAAATCAAATGTCTTTTTGCTCATAATGTCTTCCCTTCTATGATAAATTTTGTCACTATAACAGCGGTGCTAAAAGCTTCAGTAATCTTCCTGTCAGTCTTGTAAACAGCTTTTGATTACGTATGTCTTCCACTGTAATCAGCTGACAGCTTTGTAAGGTCTTCTGATAATCAGCCTCAATATCATCAATGGCTGTAACTCCATCCATATATAATGCACATTCAAAATGGTGGTAAAGGCTACGGTAATCCAAATTAATGGAACCTACCACAGCTTTATGATTGTCGCTGACAAACACTTTGGCATGCACAAAGCCCGGTGTATATTCATAAATCTCTACTCCTGCTTCTGTCAAATCCTTATAATGACTTTTAGCCAGAGCAAAAGCCGATTTCTTATCTGGGATATGAGGAAGTATCAGTTTCACATCTACGCCTCTTCTGGCTGCAAACATCAGCGCACTTCTCATATTTCCATCCAAAATCAGATATGGGGTCATAATGTGTACATACTGCTTGGCGGTGTTAATAATATCGATATATACTAGTTCCCCAACCTTATCTCCGTCCAAAGGCGAATCTGCATATGGAATTACATAGCCCGGTGTCTTCTGTTCTAACTTAGGCGTATGCTCTGGAAAGAGGTACTTCTGATAGTTCTTCTCTGTCTCAGTTGCATGCCATGCCTCTAAGAACATTCTGGTAAAGCCTCTGGCACCATCGCCCTGGATCATTACTGCTGTATCCTTCCAATGTCCAAAACGTTCTATCTCATTAATGTATTCATCTGCCATGTTAACACCACCTGTAAAGGCGGTATGTCCATCAATCACCAGAATCTTCCGGTGATCCCGATAATTGTACTCTGTGGATACAAAGGGACGAATGGGAGCAAAAATCTTACACTGAATTCCCAGCTTCTTTAGCTTCTTAGGATAGCTGTGAGGCAGATTGGCAAATTCATTCATGCCATCATAGATAATACGAACCTCTACTCCCTGCTGTGCTTTTTTTGACAGCAGGTTCAGCACCTTTCCCCACATATGACCTTCCTGAATAATAAAGTACTCTAGGAAAATGAAATGCTGTGCCATTTCCAGCTGAACAAGAAGATCTTCTAGCATATCCTCTCCCAGAGGATAATAGGTTACCGCAGAATTCTTATAGGGGCCATATCCTCCTGCACTGATACAGTACTCTGATAAACCATATAGCTGAGGGCTCTTTTGCTTAATTTCATCTACTACTTCTTCTGCTACCGGCAATTCCAGTGCTGCCTCTACCGCAACCTGTCCCATCCGCTTCTTCAGACGGCGATGTCCCGCATCTGTTCTAACATACAAATAAAACAAACAGCCAAAGGGTGCCAGTGCCGTAACTGGAAGCATCCAGCTAAGCTTCACGCTGTCATCATAGTGATTGTTGAATATTTCTATTACGGTTCCTATAGTAAGAGCCAGCATAACTCCATAAAAAAATGAAGTATACTGGCTTAGGAAATTATAGAAGCCAATGATGATTCCAACCTGAAATACCATCAGTATTAAAATCATCATGGTTCTTCCATAAATCAGTTTTAATAAATGTTTCTTTCCTTTTTTCAGAAGGTTCAATTCTTTAAAGGATTCCATGCATTCGTCTCTTTCCCTTTTTTCGTTCTTTTGTAACGGCTAGCTTTTTCTAACTAGCCTTGACTATATTTCTTAAGAATATCCACCTGTGCAACAATATTTTCCATAGTTTTCGTGAAGTTATGCACCATTTCCACGCTCTGTTCACTTAGTGCATATGCTTCCTGGGTGCTGGCTGTAATTTCTTCGCTGCTAGCAGATAAGGTGCCAACAGAATCCATAATTACATTATTTGCCGAAATCAGATTTTTCATCAATTCATTTACCTGGGAAATTTCTTCAAATAACTCCTGGGTTGTTGCTTCGATAGCGGTAAACTGACTGCTTGCCTGCTCTGCTAATTCATTTTCCTTATTGGAAATATCCACGGTGGATTCTACCTTCTGGGATACATCCATGGTATCGGAAATCAATTCATCTAATATGGTTGTGATATTCTCCGTTGCCTGCTTGGTCTGATCTGCCAGATTACGAATCTCATCTGCTACCACTGCAAAGCCCTTGCCTGCTTCTCCTGCCCTGGCTGCTTCTATACTTGCATTTAATGCCAGCAAATTGGTCTGGCTGGAAATACTTAGAATAATATCAGTAATACTTCTTACTTCATTGGACTTGTCCTGCAGACGAAGGGTAGAATCCTTCATGTAGTCACTGGATTCAATGGCAGTTTTTACATGATTCAGCAATAAGTTCATTGCCTGAGAGCCTTCCTTCAGTGCCTGCGTTGCCTGTGTTGTCATTTCCACAATATGATTTGTCTTGTCGTGGGTATGATCAATAATTTCCTGAATCTGCTGCGTCTGTGAGGTCTGGTCGGCAATGGCTTCTGTATTCGCCACCGTTCCAGCGGAAATATCGTTCATAGATGCATTCATAGTACTGGTAGAATCTGCAATCTTCTGTAATGCCGGTCTGGCAAGATTGGTTTCCTTCTCAATCTCTGCGGCAGCAGCAACCACTGCATTGGCAATGGCACTGTTATTATCTGATACCTGGGTAATTTCTGTGGTGGTATCCTTCATAAAACGGTTGTTAGCCTTCACTCCTACAACGGAGCAAATACCAAATAATACCATAACAAATATCTGTGCTGTAACAGAATCTAATACATCATAGATGCTGGCGGCTCTTCGGATTGTGATAATCACACTTATGATATTAGCGATACTGGCTACATTTCCACAAATTGCAACCGTCTTCTCGTCAAAGGTTAAAATCAGTACCATCAGGTAGGGAAGTATGTATACATAAGCCGAATTGGAATAGGAGAATACCAAAGTTACTGCATAGGCAATAACAAATGCCACTCCGGCTCTTCTGGCAAAATCAGAGGTTCCCTTCTTAGACGACCATGATATAAAAGCTACAATCAAGGCACTTAACGTTAATACGGATGGTATCACTGCTGTCCATAATGCTGCGCCTGTCATAATCGCTGCTGTAAGGCTTCCTGCAATCATGACAACGGATAATATTACCTGGGTAACTAATAGTAGCTTGTCAATTCTTAACAAATGCTGTTCTTTCATGCTTCCAATCCTCCATACTTTCTCTACATTATATCTGCCATTTGTAACTTTATCATTTCATGTACCAAATCACTTTAGTCCAGCTTGTCCTCCTGAACTAAATACAGGGGACGTCTCTTGGTTTCCAGATAAGTCTTAGCCAGATACTGTCCTAAAATTCCTATACATAACAGCTGAATTCCGCTGACCAGCATAATGATGCACACCATGGACGGCCATCCGGAGGTTGGGTCTCCAAAGACCAGTGTGCGAATAATAATTGCGATAATAGCGATGAATGCCACAACACAAAACAGCATGCCAAGAACCGATGCTACAATCAGTGGAGCGGTAGAAAAAGCAATAATTCCATCAATCGCATACAAGGTCAGTGACCAGAAGGACCATTTGGTTTCTCCTGCTGCACGCTGAATATTCTCGTATTCCAGCCATTTCTTCTTAAATCCTACCCAGCCGAAAATCCCCTTGGAAAACCGGTTATATTCTCCCATACTCAGGATTGCATTTACCACCTTTCGATCCATCATCTGGAAATCTCTGGCACCATCTACCACCTCGGTATGACTAATCTTATTCATCAGACGATAGAACATTCTGGCAAAAAAGGAGCGGATGGGCGGCTCCCCTTCTCTGTTCACTCTTCTTGAGCCTACGCAATTATAGTCTTCCTCCGTAACAATACGATACATCTCTGGTATCAAAGAGGGCGGGTCCTGAAGATCTGCATCTAAAATTGCCACATAATCTCCTCTGGCATTTTCCAAGCCTGCATAAATTGCCGCCTCCTTTCCAAAATTTCTGGAAAAGGATACGTAGTGAACCTTAGGATCTTGTGTATTTAACCCATGAAGTACTTCCATGGTCTTATCTCTAGAGCCATCATCAATAAAGAGGTAATCAATATCCACCTGGGGAAGCTGCTCTTCCACCTTTTTCGCCTCTTCATAGAAGATGGGAATGGCCTCCTCTTCATTATAAGCAGGCACAATTAACGTTAGTTTTTTTCTTTCCACGATACTATTTACCTTTCTTATTTATAACTGTTTTTCATTTTAGCACATTCAATGGAAGAATTCTATCCCTTCATTGAATCAGGAAAGTGGATATGCTAAAATATAGTCAGTTTAATACAAGGAGCATAGAATATGAAAACTTACGGAATTATTATGGCTGGCGGTGGCGGAACACGTTTCTGGCCGCTGTCAAGACAGGAAGAACCAAAACAGCTGTTAAACCTTAGTGGCAAGGACCTTATGATCAATGAAACCATTGACCGAATTGCTACCGTAACGGATATGCAGGATATCTTCGTTGTTACCAATGTTACACAAGTTCCCAAGATGGTAGCCGCAACGTCCACACGTATTGCCAGTGATCACATCCTTTCTGAACCATCTGCCAGAAATACTGCTGCATGCATTGGATACGCAGCCCTGAAGATTCTGAAGAAATACGGGGACGGCATTATGTGTATCTTCCCTTCTGATCACTTTATTAAGAATCAGCCGGAATTTACACGCATTCTTAAGGAAGCGGTAACTGTTGCCGACAAAGAAGACTGTCTGGTGACTCTTGGGATTACTCCAAGCTTTCCTTCTACTGGGTATGGATATATTAAGTTCGATAAGAAGGATTCTGCTTTGGCCAAGCCTGTGCTGGAATTTAAGGAAAAACCAGATGCTGACACTGCTGCTTCCTATGTGGCAAGCCAGGAATATGCATGGAACAGTGGAATGTTCATCTGGAAGGCTTCCACCATATTAGAGCATTTTAAGGAGCTGTTACCAGATGTGTATGCTCCGCTGCTTCAAATTGCAGATGCTATGAATACGCCTAAGGAGCGTCAGGTCATTGAAGAAATCTACCCAACCATTCCCAGCATCTCTATTGATTACGGCATTATGGAAAAAAGCACGGACGTAAAGGTAATTTCCGCTGAATTTGGATGGAATGATGTGGGAAGCTGGGATAATATGGGGGTTCTCTATGATGAGGATGCCAATGGTAACGTCCTGGCAGGAAAACAGTTAAACATTGATACAACCAACTGTATCTCATATTCTAAAAAGCGTCTCATTGCAACGGTTGGCGTATCTGACCTTATTATTGTAGAAACAGAGGATGCTATTCTTGTGTGTGACAAGAATCGTGCCCAGGATGTAAAGCTGGTGGTAGATCAGCTAAAGGCTACGGGACAGACAGAATATCTATAAATGGAGGAAAATCATATGTCATACATGGACACTTACCAATTATGGTGCACAGACACCTATTTTGATGAAGCAACAAGAAATGAGCTGAAGGCTCTGGAAGGGAATGAGGATGAAATTCAAGACCGCTTCTACCGTCAGCTGGAATTTGGAACCGGTGGATTAAGAGGTGTGATTGGTGCTGGAACCAATCGCATGAATATCTATACCGTACGACAAGCCACCCAGGGACTGGCTAATTACATTATTTCCCAAAAAGGACAGGATAAGGGCGTTGCCATTGCCTATGATTCCAGAATCATGTCACCGGAATTTGCAGATGAGGCTGCGTTATGCTTAAATGCCAATGGTATTAAAACCTACCGCTTTACCTCCCTTCGTCCTACCCCTGAGCTGTCATTTGCTGTAAGAGAGCTGGGCTGCATTGCTGGTATCGTGGTCACTGCAAGCCACAACCCCAGAGAATATAACGGCTATAAGGTATACTGGGAGGATGGTGCACAGATTACCTTTCCTCATGACAAGAATATCCTGTCAGAGGTTGCTAAGGTAACCGACTTTGGTATGGTAAAAACCATGGATAAGGATGCTGCCAAAGCCGCTGGTTTATATCAGGAAATTGACACTGCCATTGATGACTTATATATGGAGCAGTTAAAGAAGCAATCCATTCATCCTGAAATCATTAAGGAAATGGCTCAGGATATTACTATTGTTTATACCCCTCTTCATGGAACAGGCAATGTTCCTGTCCGCAGAGTTCTAAAGGAACTGGGCTTTGAGAAGGTATATGTTGTAAAGGAACAGGAAGCACCCGACGGTACCTTCCCAACGGTTGCTTACCCTA
Source organism: uncultured Lachnospiraceae bacterium (assembly GCA_964650965.1). GTDB lineage: Bacteria > Bacillota > Clostridia > Lachnospirales > Lachnospiraceae > CAZYYO01. Next base: position 8,766 of record CAZYYO010000066.1, read on the forward strand.
ATCCGGAATCTCCTAAGGCTTTTGAACTGGCTCTCAAGCTGGCTCATGAGGTGGACGCTGATATTGTTCTGGCTACGGATCCAGATGCAGACCGTCTGGGGGTATACTGTAAGGATACTGCTACTGGCGAATATATTTCCTTCACCGGTAATATGTCTGGTATGCTGATTGCAGAATATATTCTGGCACAACGCACTGCTACTGGTTCTATGCCAAAGAATCCTGCCTTAGTGGAAACCATCGTTACCACGGATATGGCTAAGGTAATTGCTGACGCTTATCAGGTGAAGCTCATCGAGGTTCTCACCGGATTTAAATTTATCGGAGAACAGATTCGTTTCTTTGAGGAGAATCATTCCTACAATTATGTATTCGGTCTGGAAGAAAGCTATGGCTGTTTGGCCGGCACCTATGCCAGAGACAAGGATGCCTGTGTTGCTGTAATGATGCTGTGTGAGGTTGCCTCCTGGTATAAGAAGCAGAATATGACCTTATGGGATGCCATGATTCGCATGTATGAGAAATACGGCTACTTCCAGGAGGGATTGGAATCCATTACCTTAAAGGGTATGAATGGTGCACAGGAGATTTCTGACATGATGACCAATGCAAGAAATAATCCTCCTAAGATACTGGGTGGATACAAGGTAATTGCTGCCAGAGATTATCAGGCCGACACCCGGGTTGAGCTTGCTACCGGCAACAGCTGTTCTACCGGTCTTCCTTCCTCCAATGTACTGTATTATGAGCTGGAGAATCATGCATGGTGCTGCATTCGTCCTTCTGGTACAGAGCCTAAGATTAAGTTTTATTTTGGAGTTAAGGGGGATAGTCTGGAGGATGCAAGAGGTAGACTGGATGGATTGAAGGAGAGTTTGATGGAGATGTTCTCGTAGAAAACGCGGATAGTTTTAATGTACTGGGGCAGGTAGGAAACACCGCCCTTCTGGTTGGTCCGATTTACGAAAATAAGAGTGTCTAAGTATTCCTGACGTTTTGTTGGGTGGAGTGACGCAAGCGGCTTAAATCCGCCATCCATGGCGGGTTAAGCCTTGCACAGACGTCCTGTCTGTGCATTGCTGCGTGGCTTGGAATACTAAGGCACTCTAATTTTCTGCAATAGGAGCAACCAGAAGGGCGGTGTTTCCTATCTGCCAATTTCATTTGAAGTATGTCGGCGATGGGATACTTGTTCCCATAAGATGATTATGATTACAATAATGGCTACTTGAAGGGCAAACTGTAGGAATGTTGGTAGGAAGTGAAATAGGAGTTTCAATCCCGGGATGGCCTGGATAAGGTTGGCGATTGCTAGGATTTCTAAGGTTCGCTGTCCGCACCAGGTTATAGTGTAACCTAGGATGGGGATTCGTCTTAGGTAGCTGCTGCAGGTGATGACTATGATTGTTCCTGCGATTGCTCCCAGGATGCATACTGGGAAATTGGGGTATTTACGCAGGGCAAGAACTAAGCCACCGTGGTATATGCTAATTCCCCAGAAAAGGGCTGATATGGTTAGGACGGTAAGCTTTATCAGAGGGGACAAATGTCCTTTATATTTTCTATAGGTGGCACCTGCTGCTACAAAGCTTATGCTAACCAGAGCTACATCTATATACCACAGGTTTTGATCTGTATATTGGCTTAGATATCCACCTAATGCAAGTCCTGCCAGGACTGCTGTCCACCTTATCCACAGATGGTCTCCCGTAAGCTTTACAATAATGGCATAAAGCATCAGTGCAAGAAACAATGCACATAGGAACCAAAGCAGGAATACATTTCTGGCCAGAAATAAATTCCCTAAGGATACCAAAAAGACATAACCGGATGCTCTCCAGGTATAGTCCATAAAAAATACAATGTACAGACTTCTTGCCACACACAGTAGCAGACCAAACTTTAGATAGGGAACCAGAATACCCTTTACTTTCTTGTGAAACGTTGTGGCTAATGGTTCCTCCTTTAGAAAATAGCCACTAATGAAGAAAAACAGGGGCATATGAAACGATGTGATAAAAGCACCTTTGGCCAGAATATGGTCTAATATCATAAGTAAAATGGCCAGTCCCTTGGCAAAATCCATGGTTGTATCACGTTTCTTATCTGTCTTGCTCTCCGGCTGAAAATATTTACGGTTCTTTTGTTCTTTTATCTCAGATTCATTTACCATATAAGGCTCCTCTTGCGGAATTTATTCTGCCAACTTCATTTAGACCTAAGGCTCCGGCTAGAATAAACACAGGGACATAGCTATACAGATAACGGGCACTTGCCTCGAAGATCATAAGGTACAAGATAAATCCGGTTAGTGTTAGAAGCACTAAGGACTTTATCTCTTCCTTTTTCTTTTCTTTCTCCTTGGAAAGCAGACAACCAATGGGCGCGATCAGACTAAGGCATAGAACACTAATCTATAGAAACTGTTCTACTACAACCAAATAAGGGAAATACGCTCCACCCTGTCCCATGGATTTACTTTTTTGCAGGACCATTTCTCCATTTACATAATATATGTTCTGCAATAGCTCTCCCAAAGGTGTATCCGCGTACCTCTGTAGGACTTCATCAGCTATTTGCTCTACTTGTTGGTTATTTCTTTGATTTTCGCCATGATTCCATGGGTCTCTTGTGGGACTGTAGAAATTCCAGCTGCCCCAGGCAAATAGACCATTGTTGAAATCCACAAGCATTTTCTCTGACTGAAAGCTTAAATATCCCATGGGTCCCATCTTCTTCAGTCGTTGCTTTATCAATGACAAATCTGCCTGATTCTTGGCGTCCGTTCCCTGAAAGCTGCAGGTGTAATCATCATCTGCCTGGTTGTAACGACCAGAGGTTTTTTCATTTATTCCCATTAACGCATAATGTGCTGCTGTCTTTTGAATTCGTTTGTCCGGCTGGAAATCCACATTTGACCACAGGAGCTGTCTTGTGATGGATGACAGTCCCAGCAGGATTAGCAGTGCCAGAAACAGGGATAGAGCTTTTATGGCTTTTTTCTCCCTAAGAATGCGGATGCCTTCCATGATAATAATTCCTATACCTACAATAAGATTGGTTGGTTTCAAATGATAGCTTAATGTGGGAATCAGCAAGATCAGAACAGATTCTAAGATCACTGGATAATTTCGTTGCTGCACTTTCATATATACATATATGGATAATATTGGCCACAGCAGGGAGTATACATCGGTATATACTACAGTAATCCAGGGAGACAACCCCAGTAACAATGCAGCTGTGCCATATGCTATGTATGTAATCGCTCTATTATGGCACATTTTCTCCAGGGTTAATCCTGTAAACAGCACTGCAAGATTCACCAGGATAATTCCCATGATAGTCATAACGCTGTACCCGTGGAAGCCCAGCTGTGCCCCAATCCTTAAGAAGAATACTGTCACACTATAGAAGCCCACATTATTAATGTTCTGCTTGAAATAAATGTCGCTGTACCAGTCATAGGTATTTTGCAGGAAGCAATCCGCTGCATGACGAATGACCCACACGTCCTCTCCTAATGGATGGTATATGGATAACAGCAGTATGATTTGCAGAATAAATAAAATCACACTAAGTATGATGAGTATTTTGGTTGTGGTGTTGGGCGATTTTGCTGACATCCTGCCAGCATTTTCTTTATTTCTCCTGCATCTTCGGTAGCAGATATAAAGCAGGGCGACCATGATTCCAAGTACAAGAAGCATCCAATTGGGAAGGATTTTCTGGTAAATATACAATCCCGTGTTCTTTTGATCCACAAAGATAAGGTTCCAAACAATAAATCCCATTAGGAGAAAATATATTCCATATATGCAGTTGTATATGACATTCCTCTGTTTTCTCATGGGTCTGTCGTTCCTCCTGACAGTAAAAAGAAGCCGTTTCCCTGGGAACACTGATATTTCTCTTGGATACCGCTTCTCTTTTATCTTATTTTCTGGATGTTGGTTAATGTTGTTACTGTTTTTCTTGCTGTTGTTCCAGCTTCTGGATTCGCTCTAGGAGCTGGGAGATTTGTTGCTCAGATTTCTGTTGCTGTTCCTTATCTTTTCTGTGTTGTTCCTCCAACTCATCAATCCGCCTGCGGTATTTATCCGT
>CAZYYO010000067.1:0-11669 GCA_964650965.1 uncultured Lachnospiraceae bacterium
TGTATGGATGACCAAACGAAACCTGGAGGAAGATTATGGATTATATTGCCTTTTGTAAAGATTACTATGCTGCTACCTGTATTCCTATCAACTTAGTAGAAGGAAAAAATGCCTTATATAGTACAGCAGCTACTATGCTGAATATGCCCGGCAATGACATCTACAGCTCCCCTCTGGAATTGGAGTGCTGCCCCCAGTTCAGCCATATGAATCCGGAAATTGAATATGGCATTATTCAAATCAAGGAACATAATCTAGCGGTAGTCATTGGTCCTTTTTTCCAGGTAGACATTACCAGCAGTGTGGTAAATACTTATCTACGGGAGAATCTTATTCCTTTGTCTGAAAAAGAGCGAGTATTCGAATTCTTATGCACTATTCCAAAGCTAAGTCATCTTCAAATTGCAAAGCATATGATTTTCATTCACCAGGCTCTCAATAATGAGGCGATTCCCCTCTCCCATTTCTTTTCCCGGGAAGAGGTTTCAGAATCAGACAATACTATAGCCGATAATGACTTAGACCGCATAGATTCCCATGAATATTATAATACCTATACCAATGAATTACGACTATATGAAATAATAAAAAATGGAAATGAGACAGAATTAAAGGACTATTTAGATGAGGTTCCCATGAACCTGTTGTCCAAGCCTCTAGCCAAATCTCCCCTGCGTCAGGCTAAGAATATGTTCATTAATACCATCACCAACGTAGTGATGATTGGAGCGATTCCAGGGGGGGTGTCCATGAACGAAGCTTATGATTTGATGGGAAAATATGTACTGGATTGTGAAAACATGCAGTCTGGAAATGAGATTGAAACCTTGCGCTACAATATGCTTTTTGAATTTTGCCGTCTATCTGGAAGAAATAAGGTTCCTCAGGGTATTTCCTCTGACATTTTCGTATGCATGAGCTACATTCGAAGCCATACCAATGAACCCATTTCCGTAGAAGATGTAGCTGCCTATATTGATCGCAGTGCGTCTTACATTACCAAAGGGTTTCAGCGGGAACTAGGGATTTCACCTGGTGCCTTTATTACTAGGTGTAAGCTGGAGGAAGCTAAGAGTATGTTGATTTACAGCGAAAAATCCCTGGCTGAAATCAGCAACTATCTTTGCTATTCCAGTCAGGGATATTTCCAGAATTCCTTTAAGAAGAAGTTCGGGGAGACGCCGCTTAGTTATCGAAATCGGATGCGGCGGGTGGAGTAGAGGGAGAGATTGGGTACCATCCGAGGGTTAGGGAGGTGTGGTTAGATTACACTTACAGCAGGTATTTGTGCCTCCGGTTATCCTGTCATAAGATATTCCAGGCATTCCCGGCGTTTTGGTTGGGTATGAGGACGCAACCGGCTTATATTCGCCATCCTTGGCGAAGATAAGCCTTTCACAGACATCGTGTCTGTGAATTGCTGGGTTTGGTGGGAATGCTGAGAATATCTAATGGCAGGATATAGGCGGCGCAAATACCTGCTGTAAGTGTAATCTGACGATACGTTGCTAAGTGGTCGGGTGGTGCACAGGCTAAAATACCGGGTTACATAATTTCAGTCTGGGCGTAAAATTCTCGGTCTTTTGACAGGAGCCAGGCGTCCTGGGTAACATGGTAAGTGGTTTCCATACGGATGTCCTGGGAGGAGCTTCCGATTTGTACGTGGAACTGGCCTTGTTCAATTTTCCACTTCATTTCCATGTCTAGAAATGCCATCTGGCTTGGGCTGACGGTGAAGGTAATGGTTCTAGTTTCCTGGGGTTTTAGGAATACACGAACAAAGCCTGCCAGTTCTTTTACAGGGCGAGTTAGGGATGCGTATATGTCTTGAATGTATAATTGTGCTACTTCGGTTCCTTCTACATTTCCTGTATTGGTAATGTCTAAGTTTATATTTATTGTGTCATATGGATTGACCTGGAGCTTATCTATCTGCAGGTTGGAGTAGGTAAAGCTAGTGTAGCTCATGCCGTGTCCAAAGTAATATCTTGGGGTATGACTTTCATCTACATAATTGGCAAAGCCGATACTTCCGCTTTGATTCCAGGCGGAACCGTAGGGGTGATTATAATAGATTGGAATCTGCCCTGCATTTCTTGCCACACTTACTGGCAGCTTTCCACTGGGATTATAGTCTCCCAGTAACACATCTACCACAGCAGTGGCTCCCATTTCACTGGGATTCCAAGCTTCTATGATTGCATTTAACTTTTCATCTGCCACATCACTAGAGATGGGGCGTCCGTCAAAATGTACCCCTATCATTGGTTTTCCATAATGTGCTGCCAGCTTCATAAAGTTATCCTGGCATACCGGCAGATTAATATTGGTACTATCTACGCCTTCTCCCATAGATGCCAGGGAACAGGTTCCGTGCTTTCCTCCCAGTGTGAGAATGACAACGTCTGCGTCTTCCACTGCCTGTAAGGCTTCCTGGTAATGAGATTCATCTGCTCCTGCAATGGGATATCCATAAGCATATATGACCTGTGTATCTGGTAGTCTGTCTCTTAATTCCTCTACTAAACTTTTACAATTTGGTTTTTGTACCTTAAGAACCCGTTCCAATTCTTCTGTCTCATCTAACTGAATATTGGTGCCGGGAATGGTTTTAATTTCCTCCGGATTTTCCACTGGAGTGCCTGCTACTCCTGCAATGGAATTAGCCAGGGCAAAGGTGGATTCCATCATGCACATATGGGTATATCCACCGAAGAATTTTCTGGCATAGGCAGCATGGGGACCAATCACAGCAATCTTGGGAACACTTTTATTCACAGGGAGTGTTCCATCATTTTTCAATAGCACCAGTGATTCTCTGGCAGACTGAAGGCTCAGCTTCTCGTCCTCTGGCTGATTCATAGCCTGGTGTAATTCTTCCCCTTTCAAGGAAAATGGATGCTCAAATAATCCCATACGGAATTTTGCAGTTAGAATCCGAAGGACTGCCTGATCAAGAACTGCAGGGTCTGCTTTTCCTTCTGCAAAGAGTTTTTCAAATGCCTCTCCATATCCACTTGCATTGGGAAGCTCCATATCAACTCCGGCGGTAAGGCACATAAGGCCTGCATCCTCTAAGGTTTCTCCCATATGATGCACCTGATGCACATTTCCCACAGAGCCATAATCGCTAACCACCAGACCATCAAAGCCCATATCCTGTCGTAACAATGCTGTAAGCAGGTTATAGGATGCGGATACTGTCTCTCCATTAATGGAGCAATAGCAGGGCATAATTCCCCTTAAGCCGGATTTGGCAATGGCCGCCTGGAATGGTTTTCCATAGATTTCCTGAAGCAATCTGGTAGGGGTATCGCTGTTGGTTCCGTGAATTCCTCCCTGGGAATTGTGAAAAGCCAGAAAATGCTTTGCCACCGCTTCCGGCTGTCTTCCTGCAGTTTTTGTGGTTTGAATCCCTCTGGTATAAGCGGCTCCCATAGCTGCAGCCAGCGTAGGGTCCTCCCCATAGGTCTCCCCTTGTCTTCCCATACGGGAATCTCTGGAAATATCTAAAACAGGTGCAAATATATGAGTAATTCCACAAGCTGCCTCCTGGCGGCTGACCACCTGGGCAAGCTTCTCTTCTAATGCCGGGTCAAAGCTGGAGCCACGACCGATTCCGGAGGGGAAGCTGGTGGAATCCTGAATAAAGGCACCACATAAGCCCTCCATATGGAAAATGGCTGGAATATGATGAGGGCTGTGCTCCATCGCCATCGTCTGAATCTTACGCTGCCATGCAGCTACCTCTTCCACTGTCTCCATACGACGCATTTCCAAGGTACTCACTTGACCAATTCCATAGGGCATGGACTGCTCCATTTGTTCAAAGTCATATACATAAGGGTGAAATGGAAAAATACAGTTTAGCTGTGCCACCTTCTCGGACAGGGTTAATTCCTCTAACAGTGCCTGGGCACGTTGGGATGGCTGCAAGGATGGGTCTTGGTATTTCTTATTCATCATGTTCTCTCCTTTTTCTTCAAAAAATTCTTATTTAAGACATACGTCCTTACTGAATCTCAAATTCCAAAAAGTCTATTTTCTCTTCTCCAATATATTTAAAATATAGTGCATAAACACCATTCTTAATTTCCATGGGAAGGATATACTCACACCACTCCCTTGTTTGGTGCAGGCTCACACTTCCCACTACCTGCTCAAGCTGATGATTGGTAGCTTTCGTTATCACTTGCATTTCTCCTGCACCACCCCGCACTATTACTTTCACAGAAGATACATTGGTAAATTCGAAATATTTATATCCAATCCATGTGCCATTGGTAATCGCTGTAATCATATGATCTTGCCCATCCCAGCTTATGTTGGGTTGATCCTGCTGGTGTCCATTCCCCTGTACCGGACATGTTTTCTCATGAAATAAATTGCAACACAGTGTAGCTGGCCATGTGCCTTTTGCCGGAAGTCCTGCTTTGTTCATTCCCTGGGTTGTGATTTCTACCTGGGGAATCGTTCCGTCTTCCTGTATTTCAATGGGTTCCGCACATGTCTGCCTGGAGAAATTCGTGTTATTCGTACATCTATGATAGAACACATAATAAGTGCCATTGATACATTCGATTCCACCATGAATCGTGCCTCCTGCTGCTAATGGGGTCTGATTTCCCTGGTACCCAATATCACTATTTGAGATAATCACGCCGCGATAAGTAAATCCATGGTCTGGATATTTACTGGTTGCATAGGCTAATTCACAGTTTTCCCCGGAAGAATATACCAGGTAGAATAAGTCCCCAAATTTACGAATCGATGCTGCTTCATAAAATGCATGATGGTATAATTCGCTCTTTGGATCGGCTGTTGTCTTGCTGTCAAGCACTGCCTTGGGTTCTGTTTTCACGGTAATCATATCATCTTCTAATTCCACCACGGCACAGGAAAGAATACTTGGCTTGGTATTTTTTATTTCTCTCACGGGTCGCATGAATAATTTACTCATAATCGTGTTATAAAGGGGAGCAAGCAGTTTGCTTCTAAAATCATGCCCTAGACCCCATCCATAATACAGCCATATTCTTCCATTATCATTGATCACTGCCGGGTCATTGGTAAGGAATTTTGTCATCGGCTTTCCATCTGGATACTGAATATCGCCTAGATAGGTAAAGGGTCCCTGAGGTACGTCTGCAACAGCCACTGACATTGGTCCAAATGCCTTGGTGTTGGGGCCAGCTGCAAAATAATATAAGTAATATCTCCCATCATTTCCCCGGACACAGTCCGGGGCATACATATCCACTTCTTTTCCATCCTTGCTTCTGGGATCCTGGGATTTTTTATAGGATACTCCGTGACAAGTCCACTGACTTAAATCATTCACTGGTGCGGAATATACCACATAATCTCTCATGCAAAAACGGTCGCCCATTTCCTTATCATGAGAACCATATATATACACCCGGTCTCCAAATACATGTGGTTCTGTATCCGGGACGTATTCATCCATTGGTAAATAAGGGTTCCATATTGCCATAGTTGTTCTCCATTCTATCCTCTATTGCATTTTAAATTGTATAAGCGAGAACTTGCCTCTTCCCTGAAATCGAAAATACAGTGCATGAATTCCATTTGACACATTCATTACAGCCTTGGTGGAAACTACATTTTCTCCACTCCTTTTGATTGGCAGGGTTGCAATCATTTCCCCCTCTGGCTCCGTACTAACAATGAGGTCTCCACTTGCATTTCCCTTTGTTGTTACTTCAATTTCCTTTACATTTTCAAAGTTGAAATATTTGTATCCTATTACTGTTTGATTTTTGATATTAGCTACATATTGCCCAGGACTGTTCTCTCGATCGGCTCCATCCTGGGTAATCATGGCACGTCTTTTTTTCCTCCAGTTGGATTCATCTGTTGTTTTGCACGCACCTGTTTTCTCATATAAAACGCATGCAATGCCTGCTTCATAAGTTTCAAAACAGGATAATGGGCCATCATTTAGACCACAGCTTGTCATCTCAGCCATTTCAAAATGACCATTTGGGTCCATAACAATCGGTTCTGCAATCCCCTGCCTATCGTGTTCTGTGGAGTTGGTCTGCCTGTGTGCAAATACATAATATTTGTCTTTCACTTCCACCACAGAGCCATGATTATTGCCCCAGTAATATTGTGTTTTCTTGTTTCCTTTGTATCCAATATTACCGTTGGAATGTAATGGTCCACCATATATAAATCCACAATTTGGTTCATCACTAATCGCATATGCCAGCTCATGACTTAAAAAAGAAGAATATATGAAATAGTATTTTCCTTTAAACTTTCGAATGGAGCTGGCTTCATAGAATTCATGGCCTTCAAATCCGGTTCCCTTCCCATTGTCATATCCTGGAATCAGCGGAATAGCCTCTGTCTTAATTGCTTTCATATCGGAATCAAGTTCTGCAACTTGATTTTCCATTGCTTCAATGGTGATTCCTGTTTTTTCCGCCAGCTGCTGGAAATACGGAATTTTCGGGCTAAAGCCACAATAGAGCCATATTCTTCCATCATCATCAGCTAAAACTGCAGGATCAAAACGCAATAATTCTTTTTCTCTTCCTCCAAATCGGGTTCCATCTTTATACTGAACTTCTCCATAATATTCATATTTTCCAGAAGGTGTATCGCATACAGCAATTGCTATTCGATTCACAAAATCCATACCATAATACAGATAATATCTGCCATCTGTCCCCTGCTGCACATCAGGTGCAAACATATGATTCTGCGGTCCCTCATACAAAGGGTCCTGTTCTCTTTTATAAATTACTCCTTCATATTTCCATTCCTTCACATTTTCCACAGATGCAGACCAGCACACATAATCATTTTCACAATATTCTTTTCCGCCAAAATGATCATGACTTCCAAATATGTATAATCGATCTCCAAACACATGGGGTTCTCCATCTGGAACATATTCATAAGATGGTAAATATGGATTTAATCCCTGTTTCATATCATTCTCCTACTTCTTTTTCCTTGCCTTTTTTGCTTCCTTTTCTTCTTTTTTTCGAAGATACTTCATATTTTCTGTTTCAAAATCCAGTCCCTTTTTTTGACACTTCAATTTCAAATCTTCTATACGATTTCTCTCATGTTCGATTTCTTCTAGTTCTCTTTCCCGCTTTTCTTCTTCCTCTGGCTCAATCCACTCTTCTCCTCGATCTAGCACAGCTTGTTTTCTTCGTTTCAATAACTCTTCATTAATAATTGGAAGCTTCTTATCAATATCATAGAAAGCAAGCACGCATATTGCAACAAGAGCAATTAAAATATCTAAGCCCCAGAAACAAAAGCTAATCCAGTTTGTAACTTCCACTGGCTGAGAAGACAGCTGTGCATCAAATCCCAGCTTTAACAATATTGTTTCGTATAACCCCGAAAAAGGAGCCAATGCTAATCCTTGAACCATTCCGATGATTGCAACTCCAAGCATTCCATCTAAACGCATTCCGGTACGGTATTCCACATTATCTAATGCACAGGAGAAAAGACTTGCCGTTACAAACGCATATGGAATTAATGCAATGTTCTTTACAAATCCGGCTGCCATTGCCATATTTGCATCATATGGATTTATAAGTCCTAATATATTTGCAATAATGGCCAAAATAAAACCATAAATACTAAGTTTTCTCACGCCTAATTTTTTGGACAATGGATATACAATGATTGCTCCAATGCCAAGGGGTGCACCACTTACTATGGTATAAATCATCTGCAGATTATTTTCTGCATTGGCTCCTAGGACCCATCGGCAGTAATTCGTGTTAACGTTTCCGCCCTTCATGCACTCGATACATCCAATTAATAATGTAAATACCAGCATTAATAAATAATATTTATCTGTTAACAATGCCTTGAACTGGTCCTTCAAAGGATATGATAATGAGTGGTCCAGGGCCTCTTCTCTTGCCTTTGCATCCTCGGAAACACGTTCTCTTGTCCAAAAATATTCAATTAATATCATCGGGAAAGCGAAGATTGCCATAGCCAAAATAAGCTTCCACCAAGCATCACGATTGTTAACTAAAAAATTGTAATAGACGATACTCATGAGAACCAGACCAATGAGTATACCGCTGATTAATGTCAGTGACAGCTTTCGCAGGAAATATGCATTGGTTCTCTCGTTATAATCTCTAGTGCATAACGATACAATTGTATTTGTTGCAAGGTTATATAACGTAATTCCCAGTACATTGTACAAAATCATTGACACCCAGATAATTCCCAAATATGTAAGGTCCGCATTATCTGGAACCAAAAACATCGTTGTGGAAGTACAAACGCAAATCATGCCACCAATTAAAAACCATGGTCTTATTCTTCCTTGCCTGGAAGCTGTATGTTGAACAAGCCACCCAGTGATTAATCCCATTAATACACACAGAAATTGCCTTGACACGCACATTGCCATATACGTTCCACTTCCATACATTGCATCGATTGGCACTTGCTCCGTATAATACAGTTCTCCCAATGCATTAATTACATTTGACAACATAATCATACCAAGTGGTCCAATAAGATGTCCCAATACCTTTTCTTTTGTTGTCATGGTTCTGGTTTTCACTTTAGAATCCATGAAACTTTTCTCAAATATACCTCTGCTTAGGATTTTTCTTTCCTTCTTCATCCCTGATACCTCCCAGATTTTATAAAAAAGCTTACCATTATTCCCCTGATACATATTGTAAAATCTAGTTTCAGGTTGTAATATTACGTCCGAGATACCCGTTTGATTGTGTTTGTTGTGTCACCCTATATATCCGAAGAGCATGCTGCACAAAAACGCATAAAAAAAACGCACCCTTCATGTGCGTTTTCGTAGTGCTATTCCCTTTATTTATTTTTACTTGTCCTTAGATTCAATCACAATCAAAACTCCATCTTCTATGGTAATCCGTGCCACATCTGCCACGATTTCATTACTGATGCCCAGTGAAGTAAAGCCTTCTAAGGTATGTCTGTTCAAGGGATAATAGAAGCCCTCTTCTGTTAAGCCTGTAACGGTTCCACTAAGAGCACAGACGGATACATAGGTTCCAAACTGCTTGTCCTTCTCAATGACACATTCCTTATCAATCAACTGAATCCGGTTGGTTTCATCTATGAGATAAATTTTCCTTCCATAGGCAAATCCCAACCCAAGGATAGAAATATTTCCAAGAACATGATCCAACCTGCTGCCGGTTCCGCCAAAGATCATAATATCTCCCTGGGTCTTCTCAAGAGCCAGACGAATGGCAGCTTCTGTATCTGTATCATCCTTAATGGGATTTAACTGATTTATTGGGACCTTCCAGGTCTGCATAACCTCGTAAGCTTCTTTGGAAATGGAGTCGAAATCCCCAATGAGATAATCCGGTATGATTCCAAGACGCTGGCAGCATTCCACCCCACGGTCTGCAGCAATCACTATATGCTCTTCTTTCTCTAAATACTCCAATACCTGTGTATCACAGATATTTCCTCCAGAAATAATGTAGGTCACCATAGCTTACATCCGCTCCAGGAAGGACTGCACATTTAATGCTGCATCTCCGGAGAATACAGAGCTTCCGGCCACAATAATATTAGCACCTGCATCCAAAATATCTTCCACGTTATCTAAGGTGACGCCTCCATCTACCTCAACGTCTGTCTTTAACCCCTTCTTCATCAGCATCTGCTGTAAATCCTGCAGCTTGTCTATGGTATAAGGGATGAATTCCTGTCCTCCAAAGCCTGGATTAACACTCATTAGAAGCACCATATCCAGCTTGGGCAGTACATACTCCAATTGAGACAAAGGTGTGGAAGGATTTAAGGCAACACCTGCTAATACGCCCTGCTCCTTAATCAGATTAATGGTGCGGTCCAAGTGGGTACAAGCCTCTGCATGTACCGTTATAATATCTGCACCTGCCTTGGCAAATTCCGGAATATACCGTCCCGGCTCTTCAATCATCAGATGAACATCCATAATTTTATCTGTATATTTTCGTAAATCCGCTAATACCGGCATTCCAATGGAGATGCTAGGAACAAACATACCGTCCATCACATCAATATGAATATACTGGGCACCTGCCTCATCTACAATTTGAATTTCCTCTGCTAATCTTCCGTAATCTGCTGCTAAAATAGACGGGGATAAACAATTCATTCACCATTCCTCCAATTGTACTAATATTTCTTCACGGCCTTCAATTCCTCATACAGCTTCACGTAATTATCATAACGAATCTGGCTGATATTTCCTTCCCGGAGCGCCTGTTTCACACCACAATCCGGTTCATTTAAATGAGCACAGCCCAAGAAGCGGCATGTAGGCTCATACTTGGCAAATTCTGGATAGCACTGCTGTAAATCTTCCTTCTCAAAGCCTGGAACATACATGGAGCTAAATCCAGGGGTATCCATAATATAGGTATGTTCCTGAATAAACAATAGTTCACTGTGTCTTGTGGTATGCTTGCCTCGTTCAATCTTCTTACTAATGGAGCCAGTCTCCATAACCACGTTCTCCTGCAAGGTGTTAATCAGGGAGGATTTCCCCACACCGGAAGGTCCTGCAACCGTTGTGGTCTTGCCATGGAGTATCTCCTGCAATTCCTCTCTCCCCTGCCCTGTTTTGGCACTGGTAAAAATAACGGAATAGCCTGCCGGCTGATATATTTCCTGTAATTCCTTTAACTCTGCTGCATCGCATAAATCTGCCTTATTAAAGCAGATAACCACTGGTACCTTCTGGAATTCCATCATGACCAGAAAGCGGTCCAACAGGTTGAAATTTGGCTTTGGTTTGGCTGCTGCAAAGATAACCAATGCCTGATCTACATTGGCAACTGCCGGTCGAATCAGTTCACAGCTTCTTGGATAAATCTGTTCAATATTTCCGATTTTATTTTCTTCATCTAAGACAACAATATCTACATCATCTCCCACCAGTGGCTTTACCTTCTGCTGGCGAAATGCTCCCTTTGCCTTACATTCATAAATTCCGGCTCCTACTACGTAAACGTAGTAGAACCCGGAAATTCCCTTCATGATCTTACCTGTCATAAGTGTCCTTATCTCTGATTCTCCATACTACAACAAACTTTTGTATTGCATTTTGGAATGAATTATTGCTTCGTAAAGATTACAGCCTCTGAGCTGGTGGAACCATCTGTATATTTATAACGCAGCGTTCCTGTTGACACGGATAAATTATTTGCATTGATGGTTAACGTTCTTCCTGCCGGAACCGTCCAGGTACTACCAAGCTGATTTCCTGCGGTATCCTCCAACACAACGGTCATATCCATATCTGTCTTATTATTTGTAACAGATTTAGAGAAGCTATAGTATACCTGCTTCTTACCAAGGCTGACCACAAGATCCACACTGCTTCCTGCATCCACGTAGGTGCCGGCTCCAGTTCCCTGGCGAATAACATTGCCTTCTGCTACCGTATCACTATATTCTGTTCTAACGCTTCCAACACCTAATCCACTGCTTTGCAGCGCACTGGTTGCATTTGACTGAGACTGTCCCTCTACACTTGGAACCTTCACACTGGCCTTGCCGGAGCTGATAACGATGGTAATGGTATCCCCCTTCTTGGCATTGGCGTTGGCATTTGGATTCTGAGAGATTACCTGTCCCTGTGGTACATCATTGTTGTTGGAATA
>CAZYYO010000067.1:11769-12854 GCA_964650965.1 uncultured Lachnospiraceae bacterium
CTCATCCTCTGTAATAATTTTCGTTTTATCATTATCATCTGCATCAATAATGGTAACAAAATCTTCATTGGGACTAACCAATGCTTTCTTTAAATCCATTAACAGATCTTCAATCTTCTCATATCTACGGTCTGGGCTTTTCATAGTAGCCTTTAATATAATTTTCTCAAGACTGATGGGAAGGTCTGGTGCATAGGCACTAGGACTTACCATCTTCTCCTGAAGATGCTGAATCGCCACAGCAACGGTGGTATCACCATCAAATGGTACTCTTCCGGTTACCATCTCATACATAACAATACCCAGAGAGTAAATGTCACTTTTTCCATCCACATAACCATTTCTTGCCTGCTCTGGTGATGCATAATGTACGGAACCCATAACATCCGCATTAATGGTATTGCTGCTAACCGCTCTGGCAATACCGAAATCCGTTACCTTTACTTTTCCTTCGGTAGAAATAATAATATTCTGGGGTTTAATATCCCGATGTACAATATTCTTATTATGTGCAGCTTCAATGCCTCTGCCAACCTGAATGGCAATACTGATTGCCTCTTTAAAATTCAGCTGACCCTTTTTCTCAATATAGGTTTTTAAGGTAATTCCTTCTACATACTCCATAACAATGTAGTGCATTCCATTTTCACTGCCTACATCATAAATATTGACAATATTAGGATGCTCTAGACCTGCTGCGGACTGTGCTTCACTGCGAAATTTCGTTACAAAGGTAATGTCCTCTGCAAATTCCTGCTTTAATACCTTGATTGCAACCTCTCTGCCTAATATATGGTCTTTTGCCTTATATACGTCAGACATGCCGCCTGCACCTATTTTATCTAAGATCTCATATCGATCTGCAATATACATTCCTTTTGTTAACATGCTTTCACCTCGTCAGAAAATGGTTCTATTACAATGACTGTAATGTTATCTTTACCACCATTTTGGTTGGCTGTATTTACTAGTTTCTCTGCTTTTTCCTTTGGATTCGTCTGTTCTGTCAGGATTTCGCCAATTTGTTCATTCTCTACCATATTGGTTAATCCATCGGTACACATCAGTATCTGCTCTTCCCCTGT
>CAZYYO010000068.1:0-1859 GCA_964650965.1 uncultured Lachnospiraceae bacterium
ATGTGCTGTGTGGCCTCTAAGCCATCCATCACCGGCATTCGCATATCCATCAGGATTGCATCATATCTGTCATTGTGGTTGGCATATTCTGTTACAGCCTCCATGCCATTTTCTACTACTACCACATTTACATTTACCTTCATCAAAAGACGGCAGGCAATCTCCTGATTCAATGGATGATCCTCTGCAAGGAGAATCTGCAGTCCATTTAACACAGACAAATCGATTTTCTGCTTCTTTGTGGTTACTTCCTCATTGGCCACCTGCATTTGGAGATGAATGTGGAACTGGGTCCCCTTGTTTAACTGGGATTTCACCTGAATCGTTCCATGAAGGAGCTCTACAATTTCCTTTACAATAGACAAGCCCAGACCGGTTCCTTCCACGGTCTTATATTGTCTTCCTTCCTGGGCAAAGGGTTCAAACATATTCTTCTGAAAATCTTCGCTCATTCCAATGCCATCATCCTCTATATATAAATCACATGGAAATTGTCCATTTTCAATGGTTCCATGCTCAATGCGAAGCTGTACATGTCCTCCCTGAGGAGTATATTTTATTCCATTGGATATTAGATTGGTACACAGCTGGTTAAAACGCATACGGTCAATCATAATATCCTGTGTGCCCTCTCCTGCAGCAATGGTAAATTCAATTCCGTTTTCTCTACTCATTGTGTCAAAAATACTATGAATATATTCCAGAAATTCCTGGAAGCCATATCGCTGGGCATGTAGCTCCATGCTTTTCTGCTCTATCTTGGACATGTCTAAAATGTCATTGACCAGAGACAGCAGGAAATTATTGGATGCCTCTATTTTCTTTAAATCTGCCAATACTGCTTCTTTATCATCTATTTCTTCCCGAATCATATTGGTAAGATTTACAATGGTATTCATTGGTGTGCGGATATCATGACTCATCTTAGACAAGAATTCTGTTTTAGCCCGGCTGGCCTCCCGTGCTGTCTCCAATGCCTCCTGGGTAATTGCCAGCTGTTCCCGCTCCTTTTGATAGATTGCCGTGGTATCCCGCCTGGTCAGAACAATCATCTGTTGATAATCATCCAGATAAAATGCCTGCAGCTGTTTGCGATGCTGCTGCTTGTCTATGAAAAGATAGGGAAGTTCAAACAGTGGCTGCTGTTCTAACACCTGCATCATGTGGGAAATGGTATACTCCTGGTTAAAGTGTTCCCTCTCCTCCTTAGAAACATAGGGAAGAATTTCCCTTGCCTTATATGCTTCAAAGTCCTCCTTCTCTACGGTGGGGGCATGCATCTCCTGTGCCAGCTTGGTTACCAGACGAATCATGCCGGTATTCTTATTAATTACCGCAACAAATTCCATTTCCTCTGCAATGGTACGTTCAATCGCCAGCTTGTTATTCTGTATATCATTAATCTCATTGGTATAGGTAATCGCAATAACATCCCCGGTCTCTGGGCGAAGCATCATAGATACCGTGGAGGTAAACCATTTTACTGCTCCTGCAATACGCAGCCGATATGCCGGAATGGTTACTCTGGTCTGTCCCCGCTTCCATGCCTCCAACAGATGGTCTGCAGAATATAACTGTATGAACTGCTCCTGACTGGTTTTATCTACAAAATTATCCACTCCCTTTTGAAAGGTTTCCGGGGTCAGTTCAAAGGGAGCCTTCTTGCCCTGAGGGTCAGGAAACATAGTGAACTTCTCTTCCACAATGCGCTGAGACAGATTAATCTGGTAAGACACTACGGAATCCTGAAGAATTTCTCTTCGAATACGCAGTTCATTATCATACTGTTCCTGCAGCTTGCGTAGATTCTCCCGATGCTCTGTAATATCCTCTGTATATTCTAAAATTGCAGGATGTCC
>CAZYYO010000068.1:1959-11870 GCA_964650965.1 uncultured Lachnospiraceae bacterium
GGTGCATGCTTGCCTGCAGGGGACCAAAGGCCAAATAAAGGTGCGTCAAAGCTTACAGTAACATAGGGCCGTCGGCTGGCATCGCATAAGGACACCTGTTTCGCCTGTCTGTCTTCCACAATCAGTGCATCTTCATCAAATAGTTGAGATGTAATCTGATACATTCCATCCGTCAGCTTAAGCTCTCGCCTGGTATCTGTATAACATCCTGTCTCATCTATAATGCCATAGGTAATGGGATGGTTTTCATGAAAATCCAGATAGTAATCGGTCTGTTCCCCCTGTCCCTGCAACGGGCAGCAAAATGCCGGGTGTCCTCCCAGAGAGAAATGCATGGTATCATTTCCCGGATTGGTCACACGCCATAATACAGTCACTTCATTATGAGACAGGCGATATCCAATATCCAGAAGAAAAGGAAATGGATATTGTCTCAGGGAATCTTCGTCCTCTCTAAGACGCAGCCAGATTTCATTGTCCTCCTGAGATAACAAGGTAAATTCCCGGTCTCTTGCAAATCCATGCTGTGACATGGTATAGCTTTGTCCACGATACCGGTATGTTTTATTTACAAAGTTTCCAACCAGGGGAAACAGCACCGGCGCCGTTCTGCCCCAATATGCCTTATCTCCCTTCCACAGATACTCTGTATCTCCCTGTCGAATGGATTTCAATTCAGCTCCATGAGATGCGATTCGTACCGTAAGTACCTCATTTTCCAATACATATTCTGCCATTTTATTCCTCCTGATTCTGTGTGTCACTATCTGTCGGTCCTATTATTGATTCTCATATTGTTCCCTGGTTAGCAGGGCACAGCCATATTCCTTCTTCCCGTCTTGTTCCCCACAACGCATTATTTTCGCATAGTACTTATGCTGTTTCCCTTGAAGGGTAAAGCTTACCCCAACGCTGTCTCCCTTATGATACTCTCTGTCCGTTGTAACAAATCGTATGCCACTTCTACTGATATCCTGAATTTCTATGGGTACATGCTCTCTGGTGGACAAAACACCTGTGGTGCTTCTCGCCTCTATTACATCTGCTTCTAAATGAATGGAGAACCGCTGGCTGTGACGTTCTTCTTTCATCTGCCCCTTGTACAGCGCAACCCCACAACGCTCCATTCCCAGAAGCTTTCGGTAAGTTCCATGGAAGGAATAAGCCTCTCCATTTCTATACAACAAAACATCTAGCTGCCGCTGGTCTAAATCCTCCGGATAAGGGACCACCAATTCAATCATATATAGGCCTGGGTTCCATGCCTCAACCTTGGACATTGCCAGGGTTTCCTTGCTATTACTGTCCTTTATAATTACTTGAAATCCAGTAAAATCTACATGCATCATTTGTACTTTCCTCTTCTATCCTCTGTATTTCTTGTCTATGATTCTAATGATAATGTCTGGGACTTGTCAATCTGTTCTGCCAATGTCCGATACAACATATCGGCTCCACTGGTTTGGCCAGGTGAGCATTCATTCCTGCTTCATAGGATTTCTTCTTATCACTTTCATAGGCATTGGCTGTCATGGCAATAATAGGAACCTGGGGTGCATCCTCTCGATCCATTTGCCGAATTTCTTCACAGGCCTGAATGCCATCCATCACCGGCATGCGAATATCCATCAGGATGGCATCATAATATCCCGGTGCCGACTTAGCAAAGGCTTCTACC
Source organism: uncultured Lachnospiraceae bacterium (assembly GCA_964650965.1). GTDB lineage: Bacteria > Bacillota > Clostridia > Lachnospirales > Lachnospiraceae > CAZYYO01. The sequence goes on from CAZYYO010000068.1 coordinate 3,638, forward strand.
CCCTTTTGCCCATCTTCGGCCCATGTCACATTACATCCTACCTTCTCTAACAATCTTCTGGCAATTTCTGCATTCAGCGGATGGTCCTCACATACCAGCACATTCTTGTCCTGTAAATCCTTCTGAACATAGCCTGCCTGCTTTTTCCGATTTTTCTTCTTGGTTTCAACCACTTCTTCCGGTACGCTCTTAAAGTCTAAATAGAAGGTAAAGGTACTTCCTTCTCCCAGCTCACTTTCAACCTCTACATGTCCACCCATCGTCTCTATCAGATTCTTAGTAATTGCCAGCCCCAACCCTGTTCCTGTTAGCTGACTGGTCACCTGATTATTTTCCTGGGCATATGGTTTAAAAATGCTGTTTTTTATAAATTCCTGACTCATTCCTACTCCGGTATCCCGAATCTGGAACTTCTTATGGGATATTTTATCCTCCGGTCCCAGACATTCCATAATCACTTCTACCGTTCCGCCCTCAGGAGTAAATTTAATAGCATTGGATAACAGGTTCGCAAAAATCTGCTTTACCCGGATTTTATCAATCTGGATATACTTGTCCATATTCATGTTCTTGTTGGTAATACGAAAGTCAATATGCTTCTTATCTGCTGCCAGCTGAAGCATAGCAAACAGGTCATCGAAATAATCCTTGGTATACACAATTTCCTCTGTCAGCTTCATTTTGCCGCTTTCCAGCTTCTGAAGATCTAAGGTATCATTAATCAGATGAAGCATATATTCTCCCGAAGCAGAAGCCCGATCCAAATTCTTATGAATTTCATCAATATCATTGCTGGTTCTGGATAATCCAATCATTCCCAGAATTCCATTCATAGGTGTTCTCATATCATGACTCATTCTTGCAAAAAATTCCGAACGGTCTGCATCTGCCTTCTCCACCCGCACCTTTTGCTTTTTCATAACGGATGCATAGGTTACCAAAAATACAATTAACAGTAAGGCAGCCAAGATAATTCCTATGATTGTAACAAACCATCCCGTATGTTCCTCTGCCAACGTGTGAAGACTAAACTCTGACTGGGTATTCAAGGCTGCAGACAGCATATTATTGGTAATTTCTGTCTGGTCAAGCTTACGTATTCCTTTATTTACGATACTTGCCAGAATCTCACTGTCCTCCCCCTGAAAATATAATGCCAGGCCATTGCCCTGTTCTTCTGTGGGCAGCTCCCTAATATTATCAATTCCCATTCTGGTCAGTTCATTATCTGCAATATGGACACTAAGATATGCCAGGTCTACACTTCCCTTTCTTATCTTCTCAACACATTCTGCTGGAGAGTCACATCCAATCAGTGTACAATTAGGATATTTCTCCTCCAGATAATCCTGCAATCGATTTCGCTTGCCTACATATGCAATGCGATATTCCCCAGAGGATAATTCTATGGTTTTCCCGGTCTTATAATACAGGTTAAAGGGTTCTGTCATTAAGGCACTGGTTACGCCAGGTTCGTTACTGATATCCGCTCCGGAATTGGTAAATAACGTGGTAAATTTAACGGTTGTTGCCCCTGGGCTGTCCGGTTGTTCCCAATCTGGGCGTACCTGAAGCTTCAACCCGGTTTTCTCAGCAATCTGCTGGCAGGCATTTACCAGTGCCCCTTGCATGGTGTCGTTTTTTTCATCATACCAGGATAAGGGCGCAATATCGGTACTGTAATATATGGTATAGGTCTTTTCTTCACTAATTAGTTCCAATTCCTCGCCGGTAAGAGGTTCTCCCATCATATTGGGAAAATAGGTATCCATCAGCTTGTCATCAAATTCCGGTTCTTGAATCTGTATTTTAATTAGGGCATCATCAATCATGTCTGTCAGCTGGGTGTTTCCCTTCCAGCTGATGAAGAAATAGGGAGCAAATGAGAATTTCTCTACCACATTCCAATCATCATGCAGGGTATGAGAGTTGGCGGCAATAATATCAATTTCGCCATCCTCTAGTGCCTGCTCTAGATCCTCTTGATCCTGATAAGTCTTTATCTTGGGAGAGATTCCGTGTTCCTGAAAAATCTTCTGCATTTCGTTCATGCGGACGTAATTGTAGGTACAGCCGATGACTGCTTGTCCAATGGCGTCATAATCTTCATAAATGATTTTCTTATCTGGAAGGGTAGCCAGTTCTCCTATAGTATAACCATAGCTCTCCAGACAGTACTCATACTGTGTTTCCCGTTGCGGCGTCCACTGAGCAGTTCCAACCAAATCCACCTGGTGCGCCTCTAGCATTTTCAATGCATTGGACCAGGTGCCACAATCTACATATTGAAAGCTAACATTATGCTCCGCTTCCATCTTATCTAGGATTTCTGAATCATAGCTGATGACATTTCCACTGGTATCTTGCGTATAATAATTGCCCATATCAAAATATGCTACCCGAATCACTTGACTATCGGTAACGGTACCATCATTGCTGTCCACAACATTTGTTGCCTGGCTGGGTATACAAATCCCTACAATCATGGCAAAGCACACCAGCGCGGTTATTACTTTATAGGCAAATACACTTCTTCTCATAATGCCTCCTTGTATGAAGCAAAACGCTTGTCGATTTCTAATCTTGTCTTGTATATTCCTGAATCTTTTGATATAACACTGCTACATCTACTGGTTTGGCAAGATGCTCATTCATTCCTGCCTCCAGAGATTTTTGAACATCTTCGTCAAATGCATTGGCGCTGACTGCAAGGATTGGAATGGTGGATGCATCTTCCCTGGCAGAATGCCGTATCTCTCTGGCAGCCTGTAAGCCATCCATATTGGGCATTCTAATATCCATAAGAATCACATCATAATAGCCTTCCTGACTGTCACGATACTTCTTCACACCAATTGCTCCATCATCTGCAATATCCACACTGGCTCCCATACGTTCTAGAATCCGTTTCTCCATATCCTGGTTCATTGGATTATCCTCACACAAAAGAATGCGTGTATTAGGCAGCTGATAATTGGTTACTGCTTGTCTTCTACGTCTTCTGCGTCCATGGGCTGTATGCTTTGCTGTAAGAATAATGGTAAATACAGAGCCTGAACCTAAGGTACTCTTGCAGGTGATTTCTCCTCCCATCAAATGCAGCAGGTCTCTGGAGATTGCCAGCCCCGTACCACAGCCCTCATAGGGAGATGTATTGCCACTATGCTCCTGGGCAAATCTATGGAATAGATAGTTCTGTTGGAAATCTTCGCTCATACCAATTCCATTATCAGAGATAACAAATTTCAAAGTGTTATTGGTCTCATCCTGGTCTATCACTTCTACTGTCATAGAGACCTTACCACCCTGAGGCGTGAATTTCACTGCATTATGCAGGACATTCAGCAGTACCTGCTGGAATCGCATTCCGTCTAAAATATAGGTCTCATTCACCTGGGTCAGACGCTGATAAGAGAAATCAATAGACTTCTCCTGCGCCTCTAAGTGAATCATCTCTACAATATTTTCCATATATCCTGTAATATCTATTTCTACCGGGGCAAGCTGAAGCTTGCCTGATTCAATCCGCTGAATATCCAGCAAATCCCCAATGATTGCCATCTGATATCCTGCCGCTCTTTCTATGGACCTGATATGATTTCGAAGCTTTTGTTCATTCATTTCATTGCCATCTAGCTCCTGTTCCATAACAGCAGAATATCCCTGAATTGCATTGAGAGGCGTTCGCAGTTCGTGGCTCATTCTAGAAAGGAACAAATCTTTTGCCGTATTGGCATCTGACAGCTGTTGATTCTTCGCTTCTAACTCTCTCATGGATTTTTTTCTCATAACCGCATAAACAACAAAACCTGCCAGAAGGGTAAAAAATGCAGATGCAAAAAGCAGCAATCCCTTGCGTATTCCATAAAATCGATCCAGCATATCATACTCTCGATAGGGTCGATTCAAATTGGATGTAATAATTGCCTCTTTTTCACTATTGGTAATCTGTTCTATGGATTTATTCAAAACTGACTGAATCAATTCATTCTGGCTATCTAAAGATACAAAAACCGTCTGAGACAGGGTTCTACTGTTCTCCCACTCAATTAAGTTCTCATACCGCTGATTCTTGGACTGATAGTTGTACTCCCAGGAATTTAATATGGTAGCATCTGCCTTTTTCTGCTGTACTGCATTGAGACAGTCCTTGGAAGATAAATAGTACTCAATGGTAGCTTGGGGATACTGCTTCTTCAGGATCGATGCCCAATATCGTCTTCCCCCTGTTAAGGCGAACACCATATTGCCGTCTTTGGGATACGTATAGTCCGCGCGGGTAATATTAATGGAATAATAATCCATAATTCCTTCTGATTGTTCATACCCCTGGTTATCAGCATACTTTAAGGCCTGGTCACTAGAGCCTAATACAAAATCCAGCTCCCCTTGATTCAGATAGTCAAAGACATACTCCTTCCTGTCTAAAACCCGAATCTCTATGTCCATACCAGATAATTCTTCGATCCGATGAAGTAAATCTACATAGATTCCCGTATAGCTGCCATCTTCATCGATATCAAAAAGCGGTGCTGTATCCTTGTATACACCAACGATAATTTTACCATGCTGTGTAATTGCTTCCTGCTCTTCTCTGGTATAAGCAAAGGAGATGCTCTTATTCATGAAGTTATAGAATACATCCTGTACCACATCCGCATGACGAATCAGCATCTGATTCATTCCTTTATTTAATTCATTTAACAGCTGGGTATCGTCAATTCTGGTACAGTAATAAAAAGGAAGGTAATCTAACATAGCGACCACTTTGCCGTCTGGCACATCATTTAAGGTACTAAAGACAATCATATCAACCTTACCATCCTGTAAGGCCTTCATCTTGTCGGCGGTGGTATTCATGTATACAGGTTCGTAGGTAAATCCATTGTCAGATGCATATTTCTGAAGAACCGTTTCATTACTGGTTCCTGCGGATACTGCAATTCTGGTTCCATTAAATGCCTCATAATCATCATAAAATAATCCAGAATCTCCCCGGGCATAAAGTCCGATGGGTTGATATCCTCCAATGGATGTGGAAAATCCCATTGTGCTCTTACGTTCCTCTGTCATCTGCGTTGGGAACAGCAAATCAATTTTGCCGTCATACAGATTCTGGACACTTTCTGTCCAGGAACCTTCTACATACTCCAGCCGCCAGTGATTAATCTGAGCCAGATCTGTCAGATATTCACTGCAATAGCCTGCGATCTCGCCCTGGTCATCTAGATATAATGATTTGTTAATTCCACAGGCCACCCGCACGGTTTTCTCAACATTCTGATTCACCGCATTTACCGGCATCAGCGATAAAAAAACTGATGGATAATAATAGCAGCAGGCCTGACAGAAGACGTCCTACTCTTCTCATGTCTTTCCCCTAACTTCCCTTTTCTTATTGTGTACTCTTTTGTCCCAGCTTCTCTAGCTGTCGGGCTGTTCTTCTCTTAAAAGCCTCATGATCAATGGGTGTAGTAAACATATCTGCAACACCGCTTTTTAAGGCTGCCATATACTGGGTAATATTTCCTTCCTCACAGATTGCAAAAACATTCTCCATATCAACCCACTGCTGACTGGCCAATTGTTTCCAAAACTCTGCCATATCCGTATCGCCGCAATCCGATACATCCACGTATATTAAGGATACATGCTCTCTATCTCTGGCAGACAAGCTATCTAAATGGTCTCTCTGCAAAATTTCTACAATCCGAATGTCATTGGGCACAAGTGCATGTACAGTACTGCATACATTCCTGTTATCACTAATTAATACAGCAACTGCCCGCTGGTCCTCCTTTTGATTTACTACCTCAACACCATATTCTCGGCAATTGGCCTTTCCTGCCTGTTTTGCTTCATATAATGCCTGATCTGCCTGCTGGAATAACGCTGGGTAGGAGGTATTCATCTTATGATTGGATGACATTCCGATGCTTACCGTGACATATTCCGGGATTGTAAGGTTGGGCTTATATCTCATAATCTGTATCAGTTCATTTGCCTTATCTCTCGCCAGCTCCATGTTGGGCACATCTACCATAAGCACACAAAACTCATCTCCACCAATACGCCCCACCACATCTGACTTACGGAACAAGCTGGAAATTAAATTGGCAATAATCTTAATAACATGATCTCCTGCCTGATGCCCAGAGCTGTCATTTACCGTCTTAAAATTGTCAATATCGATAACCATCAAAACTTCCAAATGATTCTCACTCAGCTTCAAAATCTTATCCATATGGTATTCTGTGGTAGACTTATTACACAGTCCTGTCATCTCATCTAACTCTGACTTCATTTTCATCTTCTCTGCTTCCATCTCAATGGCCAGCATGCGGCGATTGGAAGACATAACATTATTCACTCTGGAAAGAACGATTTCCGGTACAAATGGTTTGGCAATGTATTCATTTGCCCCCAATTCAAACGCTGTCAACTGGTCTGACATTGCTTCACTGCTGGTAATGACTACCACAGGAATCTTCTGAAAGAAATCCATGTCTTTTCTTCTTTTTAAAACATCAAAGCCGGACATTCCATCCATCATTAAATCCAAAAGAACGATGTCAATACTGCCTCGACAGCCTTCCACCATAGCCAGTGCCTCTTCTCCATCCTCTGCCTCTAGGATTTCATACTGCTGGCTGAATATAACCTTAAGGATTTCTCTATTCATTTCTACATCATCTACAATCAGCATCATATCATTCATGATAAGTCACCTCTACTCTTCCTTGGTAATGACAGATAGCATCTGTCCCGCTTCCTTATGAATATCCTGTATCAGTTCTTCTATCAGCTTGGGATTATTCTGGTTGCTTCCAATCAGGTCTGCATACTTCTCTATATTATGAATGCTTCCCTGCAGTGCGAAAGATGTGTCTTTTCTCTTTTGTATCCACACACTCTCCGGTTCCTGTTCTAATAAATGCTTCTGCATCATCTGTGCCGATTTCATAGCAAGTATATTGGCCATACGCTTTTTAATTACTACCGGATCATAGGGCTTAGATACAATATCATCTGCCCCCAAAGACAATGCCTCCCTCTCGGTACGTTCCTTGGCAGAAGTGGCAACCAAAACCGCCACGTGATCCAGCTCCTGCTCTCCCCTTAATGTAGCCAGTACCTCCAGGCCATCCATTTCCGGCATGATAATATCCAACAGAAGACCATCCACATGGGTTGCATGAAGAGTATCCATTGCGATTCGCCCATTTTCTGCTTCTATTACCTGATAGTCGTTCTTTAGAAATCTTCGAATGATTCTGCGATTCATTTCATCATCATCTGCAACCAGCAAAACCTTTTTCTCCATAAGTATGTCTCCTTCATTTCCTGCAGTTATTTTTTTGCTTCCGATTCATTGTATAGTTAATTTCATTATATAACTCTTCTTCGGGGCTTTCAAACCTTTTGGCAAAAAAATTGCTGTATCTCCATTCTCATTGGAGATACAGCAATACTTTTCATAGCCATCTATCACTTTTTAAATATTTAACAAATCACTTATTTCCTTTAATGCGCCATCGGTTTCATGTGCCAGAACACGTTTCGCCAGAACCTTGCCCAGCTGAACCCCTTCCTGGTCGAAGCTGTTTACATTCCATAAAAATCCCTGGAACATAATCTTATTTTCAAAATGCGCTAACAATGCACCAAGAGAACCTGGATTTAAGTCCTCTCCAATAATAATACTAGATGGACGTCCTCCTTCAAAGTTCTTATTCAAATTATCATCCTTCTTACCACATGCAAAGGCAATCATCTGTGCAGCTACATTTGCACACAGCTTCTGCTGGCTGGTACTGTCCTGTATCACTACATCCGTGCCAATCTGGCTGTTCTTAAATCCAACAAACTGCAGAGGCACAATATCGGTACCCTGATGAAGTAGCTGATAGAAGGAATGCTGTCCGTTGGTTCCCGGTTCTCCAAAGATGACTGGTCCTGTTACATAGTCTACCGGTTCTCCAAAGCGGTTCACTGACTTGCCATTGGACTCCATATCTACCTGCTGTAAATGTGCAGGGAAGCGGCTTAATGCCTGGGAATATGGAAGTACAGCTGTACTTGGATAGCCCAGTACATTTCTCTCATAAAATCCAATCAAAGCATCCAGCATATCCGGATTCTCCAATACCTTGGGATTGGCTGCTAATGCATCCTCTGCTGCTGCACCATCTAAAAACTGTGCAAACACCTGTGGACCAAATGCCAGGGAAAG
>CAZYYO010000069.1:0-11790 GCA_964650965.1 uncultured Lachnospiraceae bacterium
TGGAGAGGCTTTCTCCAAGGATTTAGCATCCCTTTGTGATGTATCTGTAAATGATGCTTTCGGTACTGCACATAGAGCACACTGCTCAAATGTTGGAGTTGCTGAATTGGTAGATACTGCTGTTGTTGGTTACTTAATGCAGAAGGAAATTGATTTCCTTGGAAATGCTGTTGAGAATCCAAAGAGACCATTTGTTGCAATCTTAGGTGGAGCAAAGGTAGCAGATAAGTTAAATGTAATTAACAACCTGTTAGAGAAATGTGATACCTTAATCATTGGTGGTGGTATGGCATATACCTTCTTAAAGGCTCAGGGATATGAAATCGGTTTATCCTTAGTTGATAATGAGAAGCTTGATTACTGTAAGGAAATGATGGCTAAGGCTGAGAAGCTTGGTAAGAAATTACTTCTTCCGGTAGACGCAGTTACCATTAAGGACTTCCCAAGCCCCATTACTGCTCCTGTAGAAGTAGAAGTATGTGATGCAACAGCTATGCCTGCAGACAGAGAAGGATGCGATATTGGACCTAAATCAGCTGAATTATTTGCAAACGCAGTAAGATCAGCTAAGACGGTTGTATGGAATGGACCTATGGGTGTATTCGAGAATCCTACCCTGGCAGCTGGAACCTTAGCAGTAGCAAATGCACTTGCTGAGACAGATGCTACAACAATTATTGGTGGTGGTGATTCAGCAGCAGCTGTTAATCAGATGGGATTAGGCGACAAGATGAGCCACATTTCCACTGGTGGTGGAGCTTCCTTAGAATTCTTAGAAGGCAAGGAACTTCCTGGCGTAGCAGCAGCAAACGATAAATAGGAGCAAAGAAGGAGAAGAAAACATGGCAAGAAAGAAAATTATTGCCGGCAACTGGAAGATGAACAAGACTCCAAGTGAAGCAGTAGCATTAGTAAATGAATTAAAACCATTAGTTGCAAACGAAGAAGTAGACGTAGTATTCTGCGTACCTGCAATCGATATTATTCCAGCAATGGAAGCAGCTAAGGGAAGCAATATCTGCATTGGAGCAGAGAATATGTACTATGAAGAAAGTGGTGCATACACCGGAGAAATTTCTCCTGCAATGCTGGTTGATGCTGGTGTGAAGTATGTAGTATTAGGACATTCTGAGAGAAGAGAGTATTTTGCAGAAACAGATGAAACTGTGAACAAGAAAGTGTTAAAAGCTTTTGAACACGGAATCACACCAATTGTATGCTGTGGTGAGACACTTACTCAGAGAAAACAGGGCATCTACATTGACTGGATTCGTATGCAGATTAAGATTGCATTCCAGAATGTAACTGCTGACCAGGCAAAAACAGCTGTTATTGCATATGAACCAATCTGGGCAATCGGAACTGGCGAGACTGCTTCTTCTGATCAGGCAGAAGAGGTTTGTGCAGCAATTAGAAACTGCATCGCTGAGGTATATGATGATGCAACAGCAGCAGCAATCCGTATTCAGTACGGTGGTTCTGTAAATGCAGCAAATGCAGCTGAATTATTTGCAAAAGCTGATATTGATGGCGGCTTAGTTGGTGGAGCTTCCTTAAAAGCTGACTTTGGCAACATCGTTAACTACAAATAAAAACCATTCTTATCTAATATAAATAAGGGTTCTGTTGTTTCCTGTATAGGGATACAACAGAACTCTTTTTTTCATGACTTTCGTTTCCTTTCTATTGCAATTATGCTATAATAATTTGCGGCAGGCAATTGCCTGACAGGAGGTTAACATGAAGAAAATAATAAGAGCCATTGTTGTCATTGTTTTATTGGCAGCACTGATATTTGCAGCAATACAGGTGGGAACACATTCCAAGAAACCATCGAAGAATACAATCAGTAAGGATAACACAGAGGAACAGCTGCCAGAAGCAGATTATTGGAATTTAACCGTCGATGACTTGGAGGTTCTAGGTTATGACGGTGATGCATTAGCACAGTATGTGCTGGGAGTTACTTATGACTATGGCTTAAATGATACGGTTCAGAATTTCAATCAGGCATATGACTGGTATGAAATGGCAGCTCAACGAAACTATGGAGATGCCTGGTGTGCCTTAGGATATATGTATCTTAATGGCTGTGGAGTAAATCAGTCCGATGAAGATGCGATTGATTGTTTTTATCAGGCTGTTAATAATGGATGTGCCAAAGCAAATGCTGGAATTGGAAAAATGTATCTCAGTGGTTATGGAGAAGATTCCAATCGAACACAGCTGGCATTGGACTATATTACCAGAGCATATGAAGCTAATACCATTGATGGGGTATATTATTACGGTTATTTGTTAGAAACAGGAACCGGTATAGAGATGAATCCTTCCCAGGCATTGGAGCTGTACATGAAGGCTGCGTCTATGACACCCCAGGATGTGACAGATGAGCTGGCAATCAACAGTGCCAATACTCGTATTGGAATGATATATATTGATGGCAAGGGCGTTGCAAAGGATGAGGCCGCTGCGATTACTTATATGGAAACCGCCGCAGAAAACAACTACAATATGGCTCAGTATTATATGGGTATTATTTATGAAAATGGAATGGGAACCGATGTGGATTACGGCAAAGCAATGGAGTGGTTCCAAAAGGCAGCGGAACAGGATTATGCGCCTGCATTAAATCAGATTGGATATTTATATTTTAATGGATTTGGTGTAGATGCAGATTATGATCAGACGGTATATTATCAGAAATTATCAGCTGCTCAGGGATATGCCCCAGCCCAGGTAAATCTTGGCTTTCTATATGAAAATGGATACGGCGTTGATTTGAATTTGGAAACAGCCAGAGCGTACTACCAGTTGGCCGCAGATCAGAACTATGAAGGTGCCAAGGAGGCGGTTACAAGAGTTCAGAAGTTAATAGAGGAACAGGAAGAGGGCAATATTTCCAAGTTAAATTAATAAAATGTGTAAAATTTCGTTACAATGGATATGGTAATTGTACGAATTGTAGATATAATAAAGATAAGAAAATGATACAGAATACAAAATGAGAGAGGAAGAAAAGAATGAGAAAGAAACCAGCAGTATTAATGATTATGGATGGATTTGGGCTGAATGAGAAGCAGGAAGCCAATGCGGTGTATGAAGCTAAGACACCGGTGATTGACGGATTAATGAAGGATTATCCATTTGTAAAAGGATATGCCAGTGGATTGGCCGTTGGACTTCCAGATGGACAGATGGGAAATTCTGAGGTAGGACACCTGAATATGGGTGCAGGAAGAATTGTATATCAGGAGCTTACCAGAATTACCAAGGAAATTCAGGATGGCGATTTCTTTAAAAACGAAGCATTATTACATGCGATGGATAACTGTAAGAAGAACGATTCAGCTTTACATTTGTATGGTCTGTTATCTGATGGTGGTGTACACAGTCATATTACCCACCTTTATGGTTTATTAGAGATGGCAAAACAGCAGGGATTAAGCAAGGTATATGTTCATGGCTTCTTAGATGGACGTGATACTGCACCAACCAGTGCTGCAGGCTTTATTGACGCAGTAGAAGCTAAGATGGCAGAGATTGGTGTTGGTAAGTTCGCCAGCATTATGGGTCGCTATTATGTTATGGACCGTGACAATCGCTGGGATCGTGTTGAGAAAGCATATGTAGCATTAACGAAGGGAGAAGGAGAGCAGGCTGCAAGTGCTCCAGAAGCAATTAAGGCAAGCTATGCTAAGGATGTAAATGATGAGTTCGTTCTTCCAACCGTTATGATGGAAAATGGTGCCCCGGTAGCTACCATTCAGGACAAGGACAGCGTAATCTTCTTTAACTTCCGCCCAGACCGTGCAAGAGAAATTACCAGATGCTTCTGTGCAGATGATTTTGATGGATTTGCAAGAGATAAGAGAATAGATACTACTTATGTATGCTTTACAGAATATGATGTTACCATTCCAAATAAGGAAGTAGCATTTAAGAAGGTAGAATTACACAATACCTTTGGAGAATATCTGGCAGCACACAATATGACCCAGGCTCGTATTGCTGAGACAGAGAAATATGCTCATGTTACCTTCTTCTTTAATGGTGGTGTAGAAGAACCCAATAAGGGAGAGGATAGAATCCTGGTAAAATCACCGAAGGTAGCAACCTATGATTTACAGCCGGAGATGAGTGCTAACGAAGTATGTGATAAATTATGTACTGCAATTCGTTCTGATAAATATGATGTAATTATAATTAATTTCGCTAACCCGGATATGGTAGGACATACTGGAATTGAAAGTGCTGCAATATCTGCAGTGGAAACAGTCGATGCCTGTGTTGGCAAAGCTGTGGAAGCTATTAAGGAAGTAGATGGTGTCATGTTTATTTGTGCAGACCACGGAAATGCAGAACAGTTAAAGGATTATACAACGGGTGCACCATTTACAGCCCATACAACCAACCCGGTTCCATTTATTCTTGTAAATGCAGATGAAAAATATGGTTTGAGAGAAGATGGATGTCTAGCAGATATTGTTCCAACGCTGATTGAATTAATGGGAATGGAACAGCCTGTGGAAATGACAGGAAAATCACTTCTGGTTGAGAAATAGAATTACAACATAAATTGAAGAAGAAAATGGAGGACAAGCATGAGCAATCAGGTATTAAAACCAATGAAGGAAGGCAAGGTTCGCGAGGTATATGACAACGGGGACAGCATTATTATGGTGGCAACCGACCGTATCTCTGCCTTTGACGTAATCTTGAAGAACAAAATCGTAGACAAGGGAGCAATTCTTACCCAGATGTCAAAATTCTGGTTTGATCTTACCAAGGGAATTGTACCAAATCATATGATTTCTGTAGAAACTAAGGATATGCCGGAGTTCTTCCAGACACCGGATTATGCAGGAAAAAGCATGAAGTGTAAGAAACTGGAGATGCTTCCTATTGAGTGTATTGTTCGAGGATATATTACCGGAAGTGGCTGGGCAAGCTATCAGGAAAGTGGTGTAGTTTGCGGCATTAAGCTTCCAGAGGGATTAGTAGAGTCTGATAAGCTTCCGGAACCGATTTATACCCCAAGTACCAAAGCAGAAATCGGAGATCATGATGAGAACATTTCTTTTGAGGAAAGCATTGAGGTATTAGAGAAGGCTTATCCGGGACAGGGTAAGGAATATGCTACCCAGATTAAGGATTGTACCATTGCTTTATATAAGAAATGTGCGGAATATGCATTAAGCCGCGGCATTATTATTGCAGATACCAAGTTCGAGTTTGGTTTGGATGAAAATGGAAGAGTGGTTCTGGCAGATGAGATGCTCACACCGGATAGCTCCAGATTCTGGCCATTAGAGGGTTACGAACCAGGACATGGTCAGCCTTCCTTCGATAAGCAGTTTGTTAGAGACTGGCTGAAAGCCAATCCAGACAGCGATTATCTTCTTCCACAGGAAGTTATTGACAAGACCATTGATAAATACAAGGAAGCATTTGAAATGCTGACTGGTAAGAAATTCGTTTAAGAACGAGGGAAAAATGCAGAACAAGGAAAAAGAAAAAGAGAAAAAGATTGACAAGGAAACTCCCTGGGATGGATTGCATGAGGAATGTGGCGTTTTTGGAATCTATGATTTTGATGGAGGAGATGTAGCATCCTCCATCTATTATGGATTATTTGCTCTTCAGCATCGAGGACAGGAAAGCTGTGGTATTGCAGTAAGTGAGACCGCAGGCCCTAAGGGGAAAGTAACAAGCTACAAAGGCATGGGACTGGTAAATGAAGTTTTTACAGCAGAATCACTAGAAGGAATGAAGGGAGACATTGGCGTTGGTCATGTCCGTTATTCCACCGCAGGGGCATCCACCAGAGAGAATGCACAGCCCCTGGTATTAAATTATGCCAAGGGTACCTTGGCGCTTGCTCATAATGGTAATTTGATTAATGCCAATGAGCTAAGAGAAGAATTAAGTCAGACCGGAGCTATTTTTCAAACCACCATTGATTCAGAGACCATTGCATACTTTATTGCAAGAGAACGACTAAATTGTGGTTCCGTAGAAGAGGCAGTAGGCAGAGCAACAACACGGTTGAAGGGGGCATATTCCCTGGTTGTCATGAGCCCGAGAAAGCTAATCGCTGCAAGAGACCCCTATGGATTCAAACCATTATGTATTGGAAAGCGTGACAATGCCTATGTGGTTGCATCGGAAAGCTGTGCATTAGATACCATTGGTGCCGAATTTGTTCGAGATGTACTTCCGGGAGAAATTGTAACCATTTCCCCAGAACTTGGTGTTGTAAGTGATACCTCTCACTGCCTGTCAAAATGTCAGGAAGCCAGATGTATCTTCGAGTACATATATTTTGCCAGACCAGACAGCTATTATGATGGAATCAGTGTCTATGAATCAAGAATCAAGGCAGGAAGATTTCTTGCTAGAGATTCTTATGTAGATGCAGACCTGGTAGTTGGAGTACCAGAATCCGGGAATGCAGCCGCGTTGGGATATTCTCTGGAATCAGGAATTCCCTATGGAACCGCATTTGTGAAAAACGGCTATGTAGGACGAACCTTCATTAAGCCGAAGCAAAGCAGCCGGGAATCCAGTGTTCGTGTGAAATTGAATGTATTAAAGGAAGTCGTTGCCGGAAAACGAATTATCATGATTGATGATTCTATTGTACGAGGTACCACCTCAGACCGGATTGTTGGAATGTTGAAGGAAGCTGGTGCAACAGAGGTACATGTAAGAATCAGCTCCCCACCATTTTTATGGCCCTGTTATTTCGGAACAGATATTCCAGAGAGGGAGCAGCTGATTGCATATAATCGCAGCATTTCCGATATCTGTGATATCATTGGAGCGGATTCCCTGGGGTATCTTGAAATCAATCGTTTAGATGAAATGGTGGATGGACTTCCTATTTGCCGTGGATGCTTTAACGGTACCTATCCTATGGAACCACCCAAGGATGATATCCGGGGAAGCTACGAGAAATAGCAGGTGATTCAGCTTCAACTTAGGTAAACAATCAAGGTGAAAACAAGAAATCATATAAAGAAATAAGAAGGAGATTAATATGAGTACAGATCGATATAGCAGCCCATTATCAGAGCGTTATGCCAGCAAGGAAATGCAGTATATTTTCTCACAGGATAAGAAATTCTCAACCTGGAGAAGACTGTGGATTGCTCTTGCAGAGACAGAGATGGAATTGGGATTAAGCCAGGATGGCAAGCCTGTGATTACACAGGATATGATTGATGAAATGAAATCTCATATTGAAGACATTAATTATGATGTTGCCATTAAGAGAGAAGCACAGGTTCGCCATGATGTTATGAGTCATGTCTATGCTTATGGTCAGCAGTGTCCAAAAGCTGCACCAATCATTCACTTAGGAGCTACCTCCTGTTATGTTGGTGATAATACAGATGTTATTATTATGAGAGATGCACTCCTTCTTATTCGTAAGAAATTGGTAAATGTAATTGCAGAGCTGGCAGCTTTTGCCGATGCTAATAAGGACCTTCCTACACTGGCATTTACACATTTTCAGCCGGCACAGCCAACCACGGTTGGTAAGAGAGCTACCTTGTGGTTAAATGAATTTATGATGGATTTAGAAGACCTTGATTTCGTTCTTTCTACCATGAAATTATTAGGTTCTAAAGGAACCACGGGAACCCAGGCAAGCTTCTTGGAATTATTCCAGGGCGACCATGATACCATCGATAAGATTGATCCAATGATTGCTGCCAAAATGGGATTTGACAGCTGTTACCCAGTAAGTGGACAGACCTATTCCCGTAAGTTAGATACCAGAGTATGTAATGTTTTAGCAGGAATTGCAGCCAGTGCCCATAAGATGAGTAATGATATTCGTCTGCTTCAGCATTTAAAGGAAGTGGAAGAGCCATTTGAGAAGAGCCAGATTGGAAGCTCTGCTATGGCATATAAGAGAAACCCAATGAGAAGTGAGCGAATTGCATCTCTTTCCCGTTACGTCATGATTGATGCGTTAAATCCAGCCATTACATCAGCAACCCAGTGGTTCGAGAGAACCTTAGACGATTCTGCGAATAAGCGTCTGTCTGTTGCAGAAGGCTTCTTAGCAACCGATGGCGTGTTAGACCTTTGCTTAAATGTAGTAGATGGTCTTGTTGTATATCCCAAGGTTATTGAGAAGAGATTACGCAGCGAACTTCCATTTATGGCAACAGAGAATATTATGATGGATGCAGTGAAGAATGGCGGTAACCGCCAGGAACTTCATGAGAAGATTCGTCAGTTATCCATGGAAGCTGGTAAGACAGTTAAGGTGGAAGGAAAAGAGAACAACCTTCTGGAGCTGATTGCAGCGGATGATGAATTCCCAATGTCATTAGAGGAATTAGAAGGAAGCATGAATCCGGCTTTATATGTGGGCCGCGCACCTCGCCAGGTTACCAAGTATTTAGAGGAGTTCGTTCAACCTGTGTTGGATGCTAATAAGGATATTCTTGGTGTGAAAGCACAGATTAATGTGTAATTGCTTATCTTTTATAGATGAATAAAATGTATAGAACCTTCAAATACTATGAAAAATGGTGTTTGGAGGTTCTTTTTGTATGAAAAATTATGAAATTACAGATGTGTACGCAAGAGAAATAATTGATTCCAGAGGGTATCCTACGGTAGAAGCAGAGGTTACCGTTAATGATTCCATTAAGGGCAGAGCTTCTGTGCCCAGTGGTGCATCTACCGGAAGCTACGAAGCGGTGGAGCTGCGGGATGGAAATATTCAGGAATTTCAGGAAATGGAGTCCAGTGAGCATGATAAGAACCATGATATTATATTGTCCAATCGATATCATGGCAAAGGCGTATTAGCAGCAATTACCAATGTAAATACCACTATTCGAGATGGGCTGGTGAGACATAGCGTGTTTATACAGGAACGCTTAGACTGTATGATGCGGGGAATGGACGGTACAAAGAATAAGGGAAATCTGGGAGCGAATGCAATTCTTGCAGTATCCCTTGCAATCGCACAATGTGGGGCTAACTGCCTTGGAATCCCCCTATACCAGTATGTTGGCGGAATCAGTGGAAATCAGATGCCGGTTCCCATGATGAATATTATTAATGGTGGTGTTCATGCTAAGAATCATCTGGATTTTCAGGAATTTATGATAATGCCGGTAGGTGCTGCTAATTTTCGAGATGGACTTCGCATGGGAAGTGAGGTGTATCATAGCCTTAAGAAGCTGTTAGAAGAGCAGGGAAAAAGCACCGCTGTTGGAGATGAAGGTGGATTTGCTCCAGATGTGGATGATGCATTTCAAGTATTTGAATATCTGGTAGAAGCTATTGAAATGGCTGGGTATGTACCTGGAAAGGACTTTGTATTCGCCATGGATGCAGCTGCCAGCGAATTGTATGAGGAGAACTCCGGAATGTATTATTTTCCTGGAGAAACCAGGGCGCTTCGGACGGAGCATCAGGATGTGAATATGTCCCAGCCGGAAACACCGGATATCATTCGTGACTGCGTTCTTCGTTCTACGGATGAAATGATTTCTTATTATGATAAGCTGTGTGAGAAATATCCCATTGTCTCTATTGAAGATGGTTTGCAGGAGGAGGACTGGGAAGGCTGGAAGAAATTAACCGCAACGCTGGGGAATAAAATACAGCTGGTGGGAGATGATTTGTTTGTTACCAATGAAGAACGGTTAAAGAAGGGAATTCTAGAGGGTGCTGCCAATAGTATATTAGTGAAGGTCAATCAAATAGGTACCTTATCCGAAGCATTAAGTGCTATTCGCGTAGCGAAAAGAGCTGGTTATACTACAGTAATGTCACATCGCTCTGGGGAGACCGAGGATACCAGCATTGCAGATCTTGCAGTTGCTATGAATTGCGGTCAGATTAAGACAGGGGCACCTGCCAGGGGGGAACGAACCTGTAAATATAATCGATTACTTCGTATTGAAGAGGAAATTGGAAAATTAGACAACTATCATTCTCCCTTTATAAGATAAAATGTGATGTATTTTTATTAAATATACCAGAAATGGCAGAGAAAGTATATTACGGAAGGTTTTATATGGAGATGAAGGATTTATAATAAAATAATTCATATTTTGAAGAATAATGCGTATTTTCCAGCTGAAATACCAATAAAATGAAAGAAATATAATTGAGAAAGTCAGATTTTCGAGAAAATTTATAAATTCTTCACAAAAAAACTCCCAATATATATTGCGGAATGATTCTGGAAAGTATATAATTATCTACAGGTTTTTTACAACGAAGAACCAGGAAAACACATTTTGGGAGGAAAAAAGATGAAGTTTAACAGTAGTTATTTACAGGGCGTATATGATGGCTTAGAAGCACGTAACGCAGAGCAGAAAGAATTTTTACAGGCAGCTGGTGAGGTTCTTGAGTCATTAGAGCCAGTAGTAGCAGCAAACCCTAAGTTAGAAGAATTAGGAATTATTGAAAGAATCGTTGAGCCTGAAAGAATTATTATGTTCAGAGTATCATGGGTTGATGACAATGGTAAAGTACAGGTAAACAGAGGATATAGAGTACAGTTTAACTCTGCAATCGGACCTTACAAGGGTGGATTAAGATTACATCCTTCTGTTAACTTAAGTGTAATTAAATTCTTAGGATTCGAGCAAATCTTTAAGAACAGCTTAACCGGACTTCCAATTGGTGGTGGTAAGGGTGGTTCTGATTTTGATCCTAAGGGCAAATCAGATAACGAAATCATGAAATTCTGCCAGAGCTTTATGACCGAGCTGAGCAAGCACATCGGTGCTGATACAGATGTTCCTGCTGGTGACATTGGTGTAGGCGGAAGAGAAATCGGATATCTCTTTGGACAGTATAAGAGATTACGTAATGAATATACAGGTGTATTAACTGGAAAAGGACTTTCTTATGGCGGTTCTCTTGCAAGAACAGAAGCTACCGGATATGGTGTATGCTATTATACAGAAGAAATGCTGAAATGTATGAAGCAGGATTCCTTCGCTGGAAAGACGGTTGTTATCTCTGGTTCAGGAAATGTTGCAATCTATGCTACCCAGAAGGCTACACAGCTTGGTGGTAAAGTAGTTGCATTATCTGATTCTAATGGTTATGTATATGATCCAGAAGGAATCAAGCTTGACGTTGTAAAACAGATTAAAGAAGTAGAACGTAAGAGAATTAAAGAATATGCAGAAAGAGTACCAGGAGCAACCTATACAGAGGGATGCAAGGGTATCTGGACCATTAAATGTGATATTGCACTTCCATGTGCTACACAGAACGAATTAGATGGAGATGCAGCAAAAGCATTGGTTGCTAACGACGTTATGGCTGTTTCCGAAGGTGCTAATATGCCTTGTACCCCAGAAGCAGTTGCAGAATTCCAGAGTAAGGGTATCTTATTTGCACCTGCAAAGGCAGCAAATGCAGGTGGTGTAGCTACATCAGCATTAGAAATGTCTCAGAATTCTATGAGATATTCCTGGACCTTCGAAGAGATGGATGCTAAGTTACATGATATTATGGTTAATATTTTCCATAACTCTTATGATGCAGCTAAGAAATATGGTTGTGAAGGTAACCTGGTAGCAGGTGCTAACATCGCTGGTTTTGAAAAAGTTGCTGATGCAATGATGGCACAGGGTGTTGCTTACTAAGACAAGTAAGTAGCCTATGAATATTTGATGTAAAAAAAGAACACCTGGGACTTGTATTTGTCCCAGGTGTTTTTTTGTTGCCATATTTTTCAACTTATGCTATAATTACAAAAGTTGTGACGAAAACAACTGATAGGAGGTA
>CAZYYO010000070.1:0-11362 GCA_964650965.1 uncultured Lachnospiraceae bacterium
CTAAATAAAATATAGATATACAAAATGAACATCCCCTTAAGTTGGTGCATAAAATGCAGAATCTTAAGGGGATTTCTTATTGCAAATGAATCATCACTATGATAGTATCAATACATCTTTTTTCTTTAGATATACAGGCATAAGGTAGGGTTCCTAGTAACATTTACTAAGGAGCTAATCGTATGGAGAAAGAAATATATCAAATCTATGACAGAGTCTTTAAACGCATTTTTAATCTATCTAATCTTGCTATTGTAAATCTTATCAACGGATTATTCCACACAAACTACCCACCAGACAGTACAGTTACTTACGCTAACAAGGAATTTGTAGATGCTAATCTTGGTAAGAGGTTAGCGGATATCATTATTATAATCCAGGGGATGTCATACCATTTAGAAGCACAGATGGAAGAAGATGATTTGATTGTAGTGAGAGTGTTTGAATATGGGTTTCACTATGCAATGAGTTATAGACAAGCGGAGAATGAAATGCATTTTCCAGAGCCGGTAATTATTTACCTGAATCATGGGAAGAATGTTCCAGAGAAAAGTGTCCTGCATATTATCTTTGGTAATCAGGTATCTGTGGATTATGAGGTTAAGAACTTCGTATATCTTGAACATAATATCAGAGAATTAAATCAGCGAAAGATGGTCATATTAATCCCATTCCAATTACTGAGATTATGGGATTTGATAGCAAAAAAGCCTACAGAAGAAAATTTCGAATTATTGAAGTCTTTGATATTAGATGATATAATTGGAAGTGTAAAAGCCAACCTGCAGGTAGGAAATATTGCAGATGATGATGCAAATCAATTAATAGAGCTGACACGACAGTTGTATGAACATATTTACCTGCACTATGAGGAGATAGGGGGTAGCTGCGATATGAAGCCGTTATTAGAAGGTGCAATGGAACTGCCGATGGATAAATATCGGATTCGAATCGATGAATTAGAGGCACAGTTAGACGCCAATAATCGAAAGATGACTGAGATGCTCACTGAGAAGGACAAGGAAATTGCTCATTTAAAAGCACTTCTGCAAAATAAAGATTAATAACACATACACTGGACTTCGGGTCATCACCTGGAGTCCAGCTTTTTTACGGTCTCTTGCATAGTAGATGAAAAGGATTGCACCACGGGGCTTTGCATTGTGACTTATGCGGGGATTACATCTTCTTGGTATTCCTACTGTAACCAGCAATTCACAGACAGGACGTCTGTGAAAGGCTTGCCTGAGCCAGGGATGGCGAATGCAAGCCGTTTGCGTCAATACCCCCAATAAAACGTCAGGAATACATAGAAGATGTTACCCCCACATACCGGAACAATGCAAAGCCCCGTGGCGCAATCCCCTTCGTCAACCTGCAATTCTAAATTCTTCATTAAGCTTCCCCCATACCAATTGACACCATTCCAAGAATCCGATACATTGAAAGAAGAAAAAATCGGAGGAATTTATGAAGATAACAAAAAAACAGATAGGAACAGGAATCGCCCTGGTGCTTGCTATGTGCTTATTCCTGCGTTATTTTACCAACATCATTACAGGAGTAGGATATCTTCTGGCTGCGGCATCCACACTTATTGTAGGATTTATCATTGCCTATGTATTAAATATTGCAATGAATTTCTATGAAAGAAAGCTGCTGAAAGGAATGAAGGGAGAGAAGCTTCAGAAATATAAGCGTGTTATCAGTATCCTTCTTGCCATTGCAACTATCGTTATGATTGTGGTTCTATTGATGCGACTGGTGGTCCCGGAGCTGAAGAACTGTATTGTTATTCTGGTGGCTGGAATACCGGGGCTTCTGGAGGATTTGCAGAAACTGGTTGCGTCCAATCCCCAGCTGGCAGAGATTGTGCCATCCGCATTGCTGGAGGATTCCTGGCAGCAGCAGATTGACCTGACTGCGGTTATGGATCAGGTGGTGACCTGGGCGAAGTCGGGAGCCAGTAATGTAGTTTTAAATTATGTCAGTGGCATACTATCAGGCATCGTAACCTTTGTTATGGGACTGTTTTTTGCCCTATATATTCTGGGAAGCAAGGAGATATTAAAGCGTCAGTGTAATCATGTTTTAGATACCTATATGAAGCCAGCCCATAAGGAACGTATGCTTTATGTTCTGTCAACCTTTAATGACAGCTTCCACAGCTTTATTGTGGGACAGTGTATGGAGGCCGTCATTATTGGAAGCTTATGTATTTTGGGAATGCTGATATTACGATTCCCATATGCGGTTATGATAGGGGCACTGGTAGGCTGTACGGCATTAATACCCATCGCAGGAGCTTATATTGGAGCCATTGTTGGAGCTATTATGATTCTTACCGTATCTCCGGTGAAAGCATTACTGTTTTTGGTATTTATTCTGGTTTTACAACAGCTGGAGGGACAATTAATCTATCCGAAGGTAGTAGGTACTTCTATCGGATTACCCGGTATCTGGGTTTTCGCAATTGTGATTTTCGGTGGAGCCTTATGCGGTATTCCAGGCATTTTGTTTGGAATTCCTATTGCGGCAGGATGTTATCATCTTTTAGCAGATGATATTCATAAGCGCGATGAAGCGGCAAGAATCGCCAAACAGGAGAAAAGTAGGAAAGCATGAAGAAGTTAACAGTAGGGATTGTGGCTCATGTAGATGCAGGTAAGACGACGCTGTCTGAGAGTCTGCTTTATGCTGCAGGAGCCATTCGAAGCCTGGGCAGAGTGGACCGTGGGGACACCTTCCTGGATACAGATGCCATGGAACGGGAACGGGGAATCACCATATTTTCCAAGCAGGCACGGCTACATTTCCAGGATATAGACATGGTACTGCTGGATACTCCAGGACATGTAGATTTTTCAGCAGAAATGGAGAGAACACTTCAGGTCTTAGATTATGCCATTCTGGTCATCAGTGGGTTAGACGGCGTGCAGGGACATACGAAGACGTTATGGAGATTATTACACCGGTATCATGTACCGGTGTTCTTGTTCTGTAATAAAATGGATATCGCCACAAGAACACAGGAGGAATTAATTCGGGAAATACAAAAAGAGCTGGATAGCAGCTGTGTTGACTGCACAGGTATTGGTCAGAACACCAATATGCCAGATGATGATGTGTCAGAGATACAGGCACCCCCGCAGCTTCTAGAGGAAATGGCAATGTGTCAGGAAGAGCTGTTAGAGGCTTATATGGAGCAGGGGACCATTTCACTAGCAGCCTTAAGGCAGGCTGTTGCTGCAAGAGATATTTATCCCTGTTATTTTGGAAGTGCTTTGAAATCCCAGGGAGTGGAAGCCTTCCTTGGGCTGATGGGACTGTTGACCCAGGAGAAAAGCTACCCGGATACATTTGCTGCACAGGTTTATAAGATTGGAAGAGATGTTCAGGGAAATCGTATTACCTACCTGAAGCTTACGGGAGGCTGTCTTAAGGTGAAGCAGGAAATCCAGGAGGAGAAGGTGAACCAGCTGCGATTGTATTCTGGAGAGAAGTATCAGCTGGTACAGGAGATTTACCCAGGGGAAATCTGTGGAGTAACGGGACTTGAGAATACCTACCCGGGGCAGGGACTGGGGGCTCAGCAGGACAGTCAGCTGCCAGTATTAGAACCGGTGCTGAATTATCGGGTAATACCACCCCAGGAAATATCTCAGATTACCCTTTTGCAGGATATGAAGCTGCTTCAGGAGGAAGATCCTATGCTTCATGTAACCTGGCAGGAAGCTGCAGGAGAGGTTCATATCAGTCTTATGGGACCGGTACAGATAGAAATTATTCAGCGGGAAGTAAAGGAACGGTTTCACTATCTCATCACCTTTGACACGGGAAGAATTGTGTATAAAGAGACCATTGCACAGGCCGTGGAGGGGGTGGGACATTTTGAACCACTTCGCCATTATGCAGAGGTGCATCTTCTTATGGAACCCCTTCCTACAGGAGAAGGATTGGATTTTGCCATCCAATGTCGTCAGGAGGATTTGGATAAGAACTGGCAGCGTCTGGTATATACTCATCTTACGGAAAAGGAGCATTTGGGCGTGCTGACGGGGTCGCCCATTACAGATATGCGAATTACCCTGATTACCGGGCGGGCACATCAGAAGCATACTGAGGGAGGGGATTTTCGCCAGGCAACCTACCGTGCAGTTCGTCAGGGATTGAAGAAAGCGAACAGCATCTTACTGGAACCCTATTATAAGGTGGAGCTGAGGCTGCCAACAGAATATTTAGGGCGGGCCATGACAGATTTACAGCAGGTGCATGGAGGTATCATGCCACCAGAATCTCAGGGAGAATACAGTATCTTAACAGGACGTGCTCCTGTAGCGGAAATTGCAGATTACCCGGCCAGGGTCAGGGAATACACCAGAGGACAGGGAGAATTGCAGCTGCAGCTTTTGGGATATTTTCCATGCCAGAATCAAGATGAAGTGGTTGCATCTATTGGCTATGACAGTGAGGCAGACATAGACAATCCCACCGGCTCCGTATTTTGTGCACATGGAGCAGGTTACATCGTTCCCTGGTATGAGGTGGAAGAGCATATGCAGGTGCTATCACCGCTGGCAAAGGAACAAAATGACGCCCAGCAGCAGGTGATTTTCTTAGAAAAGCAACGTCGAAGTGCCAAACCCCAGCAGGAGTACGACGGTTATGGAGGGCTGGAGTCAGATCTTCAGGAAATTTTCGAGAAGACCTTTGGACCTGTGAAGCATCGTCTTCCTTCCCAGGAAATACGCATACAGTCTTATGATAGGCAGACACAGGCCAAAGAGGAATACATGAAGAATCACAAAAACACCAGCACCCGGAAGAAAGAACGCAGGAAATATCTGCTGGTGGATGGATATAATGTTATTTTTGCATGGCCTGAGCTGGCAGAATTATCCAGAGATAATCTGGATTCGGCCAGAGGAAGATTAATGGACCTGATGTGTAATTATCAGGGATTTTTGGGCAGAGAATTAATTCTGGTTTTTGACGCATATAAGGTGAAGGACAACCCAGGCCAGGTATTGAATTATCACAATATACATGTGGTGTATACGAAGGAAGCAGAGACCGCAGACGCATATATAGAGCGGGTAACCCATGATATGGCCAGAGACCATGATGTGATTGTAGCAACCTCAGATGCACTAGAGCAGATGATTGTAATCGGGGAGGGAGCACGTAGAATGTCTTCCCGAGAGCTGTATGAGGATATGCTGCGGGTGGTTCAGGATGGGTTAGAAAGTTATAGGCAAAATGGTTCATAGGTTGTGAGGCATATAAGGAAATATTGTAAAATTGTTTTTTTAATAGTGGATTTGTGGTAAAATATGCACATATACAATGTCAATATCAAAACGAATGAGAGGGATACTTATGGTAGACAAGAAGATATTACAGAAACGGAAATTTGGAATACAGGCACAGCTCCTTGCATTTTTGCTTCCAGTGGTTGCAATTGCATTCTTAGTTTTGATTGTTATCTCCTATATGTCCTCCAAAACCAGTATTGAAAATAAGACCAGGGAATTGTTGGAATCCGAAGGTAAGACCAGCGCTAATGAGATTCATGCATGGGAGAACCAGAATCTTGCAGCATTGGATACCATGGCTGATAACATTGTGAGCCTGAAGCTTACAAATGAACAGATTCTTAGCTATGAGGATGATACAATTGGAGCTTATGGAGATTTTCCAAATGGTGTATATATTACCTGCGAAGATGGGAGCATCATTGATGCATCTGGCTGGGAACCGGAGGGAGACCCAACAGAAGGAGCTTGGTATACCGAAGGAATAGAACATGAGACCTTTGCGTTCGGAGAGCCATATATAGATACTTATACCAATGAATATGTGGTAACTGCCAGTAGATGCATTCCCAGTCTTAATGGGAAGAAGCAGTTATTGCAGCAGATGTAAGCCTTTCCAAGCTGTCACAGGTTGTAAAGAAGGTTGAAATTGTGGGGAATGGAGATGCCTGTATCATTGATGGTGCCACAGGGATTGTGTTGGCCAGCAAGGATCCCAAGATTACAGGAAGAACCGTAGAGGAATTAGCTGACAGCTTCTACCAGAAGGTATATGTAGATATCCAAACGGGGGATTTGAAGACAGAATCCTATGATTCCCAGGATGGAACCTATATGGCGAGCATCCAACCAGTTTCTGGAACCAAATGGTATATTGTATCGAGAGCCTTGGAAGATAATATCTACAGTGACCTGACAGCATTGGGCGTGCGGCTTTTCCTAGTGTGCCTGGTTATGATAGCTGCAATATCCGCTATTTTAATTCTTCAAATTCGACGGATTACCAGACCAATTCAGAAGCTGACAGACACCATTGTTGCTGTAACAGATGGAGATTTTACCGCAGATGTTAAGGTAACAGGGAATGACGAAGTAACTATTATGGCCAGTAGTGTAAAAGAATTTCTTCAGGTGATGCGGGAAACCCTGGGATCTATCGTACATATTTCCGATAAGATTGATGTGCAGGCCAGAGACAGCAGGGAGATTTCCGGGGAACTGAATGATACTGCAACAGATCAGTCAGAGGCAATGAACCAGATGCATGATAATCTGGAGGAATTGGTGAAGTCTATTACAGTAATTGCGGAGAATGCAACGAAGCTGGCAAATGTGGTGTCAGAGACCAACGATAATGGAAATCAGGCCATTGAAAATATAGAGCGTACCATTACAGAGGCAGATAGCGGAAGAAACAGCATGCAGGGGGTTACCCAGTGCATGGGAGATATGAAGCAGAACATGGATCAGCTGGAGACCTCGATTACTGATGTTGGAACTGCAGCAGTGAAGGTAAATGAGATTACTTCTACGATTCGAGGTATTGCAGAAGAGACCAACTTACTGGCTTTGAATGCAAGTATTGAAGCTGCCCGGGCGGGAGAGGCAGGTCGTGGATTTGCAGTTGTGGCCACACAAATCAAGAAACTGGCAGAGACCTCAGCAAATGCTGCAGATGAAATTACCGTCTTAATTGATTCGGTTACCAGACAGATCAATGATACCGTTGTACAAAGCCAGGTGAATATGGAACAGATTCATACTAGTACACAACAGGTATACAATGCGTCCGAACAATTTAATACAATATTTGAGAGTATCGACAATACGAACCACATTGTGCATGAGATGATTGATAAAATAAGAGAAGTCAATGATGTAGCATCTGATATGGCAGCGATTACAGAAGAGCAGTCTGCATCAGCAGAAGAGATAGAAGCTACAGCGGAAAATATTCAGAAGCTGGCTACAGTAGTAACAGAGAACAGCGCGAATGTGAAGAAGGATTCTAAGGAAATGACCGTTACAGCAGATACATTGAAGGATCATATATCCAAGTTTAAAATTTAGTATATCAGGCTGGGGAGCTTAGGAGTTATTCCACGATATTCGGGAGGAATATAATTATATGAAAATCATACATTGTGCAGATTTACATCTTGATTCGAAGATGGAATCTAATTTAGATCCCCAAAAGGCAAAATTACGCAGAACAGAGCTGTTAGACACCTATGATCGGATGGTGGCCTATGCTGTTGCCCAGCAGGTATCGGTGATTATGATTGCAGGAGACTTGTTTGATAAGCCCCATATTCGAAAGACTGCAAAAACCCGGGTTTTAGAGCAGATTTATGAACATCCGGAGATAGATTTTTTGTATATCAGAGGGAATCATGACCAGTCAGATTTTCTTTCGGAAATGGACGAGGACGAAATCCCAGAGAACTTGAAATTATTTCCTGGGGATCAATGGACTAGCTATGAGTACCCAGAGGCTGTTATTACAGGTTTGGAATTAAACAGTCAAAACAGCAAAACGCTGGCAATGAATTTGGTATTAGATCAAATGAAATGTAATATTGTTATGCTTCATGGTCAGGAATCACTGTACGATGGTAAGGACAAAACAGAGATTATTAATTTGTCTGAACTTAAAAATAAGAATATCGATTATTTGGCACTAGGACATATTCATGGATATAAGAAGGAAAGGCTAGATGAGCGCGGAGAATACTGCTACTGCGGATGCTTAGAAGGACGTGGCTTTGATGAGTGTGGTCCCAAGGGATTTGTTTTGCTGACGGTAGAGGAGCATCATGTAGATAGTGTTTTTGTTCCCTTTTCCAGTAGAAATTTTCATCAGATTGAAGTAGAGATTCATGATGAAATGAATGTCCCCCAGATGATTGATGCCATTGATCAGCAAACCTGTCATATTCCAGAGAAGGATATGGTGAAAATTCTGCTTAAGGGCCAGATTGATATGGATATGGATTTAGATATTGCAAGAATTGTGCGTTCATTTCAGGACAGGTTCTTTTTTGTTAAGGTGTATGATCGGACCCAAATGTTGATCGACTACGATAGCTTTGCAAATGATAAGAGCCTGAAGGGAGAGTTTGTCAGACTCATGCAGCAGCAGGATATGACAGAGCAGGAGCGTTCCCAGATTATTGAGTTAGGTATTCGAGCAATTATGGGAGAGGAAGTAGAACAATGAAATTAATATCATGCTACATAGCCGGATTTGGAAAAATTACAAATTATTCCCATGATTTTACAGATGGATTAAATACATTTTATGAGGAAAATGGGTGGGGGAAAACCACCTTTTCTGTATTTATCAAAGCAATGTTTTATGGAATGGAGTACTCACCCAGAAAGAAGGAGCTGACAGAACGGGAGCACTATTATCCTTGGGATTCTTCTAATTATGGGGGAAACCTGGTTCTGGAGGTAGAAGGAAAGAAATATCGTATTGAGCGAAGCTTTGGCAAAACCAATAAGGATGATACTTATCTATTGATAGATGTTGCTACTAATAAGGAGTCAGACCGTTTCTCTGAGAAAATTGGAGAGGAATTGTTTCAGGTGGATCGGGATTCTTTTGAAAAAAGTATCTTCATCCCTCAGGATGCCTTAAATACCACCATGACAGATAGCCTAAATGCCAAAATGGGGAATTTGTCTTCTGCAAAGGATGATGTGAATAATTTCGACCTGGCAATGAACCGGGTAGAAGAGGCTAAACGCAGCTATACCAGAAACAGCAAGATTAACCCAGGACAGGTGCCTAGAATTCGTCAGGAGATGCGCAACGTCAAGGAGCAGCTTGAGCAGCTTCCTGCATTGAATGATGGATATGAGAAGAAGGCACAGCTGATTGATGAGAAGCGTGTTATGCTGCGCCAGTTAGAAAAAGAAAAGGAGGTTCTTGCAGAGCAGATTCGCCAGCAAAGCAAGAACGAGCAGCAGCTGGGAGCCTACCGGGAGAAGAAGGAACTGTTAGAGAAGGAAAAGGAATTGGTGCTGCATCTGGATGACTTTTTTGCGAAGGGAATCCCAGACATGGAGGAGCAGCAGCAGATAGAGGAACAGGAACGGGCGTATGCGATTCTTGCTGAGAAAATCCAGGAATTGGAGGGGCGTCTGCCAGCACATGAAGATATTGCTCGTTGGAATGAATTATTTGTGCGTGAACAAGTGAAAGACCATCCTCAGGGAGAACCAGCAGTTACTACCGGAGAAAATTATATTCCAAGCCCACAGCAGTTCATGCAATGGAACCAGCAGGCTGCAAGAATGCATGAACTTCGTATTCAAGGAAAACATTCCCAGATGTCCGAGGAAAACCGCAGGCAGCTGGCAGAATTGAAGGAATATTTTGGTAGAAAATGTCCTACGGAGCATGAGATGGATCATGTAGAAGACCGTATGATTCGTCTGGCTAAGTTAGAAGGTAAAATCAGTGAGGTTGAGACCCGCCATCAGTCATTGCTTCTTCAGAGAAACAATGATTTGAGACAAATGAAGGCTGCAAAAAATCCGGCAGCATTAATCACAATTATTATTATGTGTTCGGCACTTGTGGTTTGCGGAGGAATTCTTCAGCAAATGTATGCAGGAAACCGTTTTTCTATTTTCACCATTTTGTGTTTTGTGGCTGCAATTTTTATTGCGTCCATCTATTTTATGGCCAGTCGAAGGAAAAGCCAGCTGGCGAAGCAAAATATGCAGGGAAATCAGGAACAGCTGGAGTTATGTCAGGAGCAGATGAATGACTATAAGCTGGAGCGGGAAGAGCTGTTAAGAAAAAGCAAGGAATTTCTATCCTATTTTCTGGTTACCCCCACGGAAAGCATGCAGCAGATGGCGCAGGAAATTCGAAGGAAGCTGGATGAATATCAGCGTTTGTTAAGGGAAGAAGAACAGACAATGAAGGATACTACAGGCACCATGGATGAATTGTCAGACACCCAGCTGCAGTTATATACTGCATTGGAGCGATATGCCAATGCCTATCATATGGATTTGTACCACGAGCCGACGGAGACACAGCTTTTATCGCAATTAAAAAACGATGGTGCAGAGTACGAAAAATATATTGAGCTGTGTGAAAAAATTCAGACAGCAAAACAGGAATCAGAACATTATCGTGAAATTATCATGTCATATGTGCTTCGGTTTCCGGTTGAAGAGAAACAATCCATTCAGGAGAAGCTGTTAGAAATTCGTAAAAATATGCAAAGCAGTGAAAATGCAACAGAAAGAATTTTAAAGCTTACAAAGGAAATCAATGCATTCCAACAGGAAAATCAGGTAGATGAAAATATTGAGTCGGTGGAAAATCTACAGGAAAGACAGCTCCATTTGGATGGAGAAATATCAGAACTGAATCGTGTGATTACGGTAGAGAAAGATTCACTTGCCCATATGTCAGAAAGATTAGAGGAATGTGAAGATGCAGAATCTAATCTAGAACTTCTTCAGGAACAGTTGAAGGAGTGTGAAGAGAAGGTACAGGTACTTGAGAAGACTAGTATGTACCTCCAGAAGGCGAAGGAACAGTTCTTGTCCAAATATATGGGACCATTGCAAAATAGTCTTCAAAAGTATCTGAATCTTCTCAGTGTGGATCATGAAGAAAGCTTTACATTAGATATGGACTTGTCTATTCGATTTATTCATCAGGGTTCTAGTAAAGAAGGAGATTATCTTAGTGCAGGCTATCGGGACTTGGCAGCCCTATGTTCCCGTTTTGCTCTATTAGATGTATTGTATCAGAAGGAACAGCCGGTAATTGTTTTGGATGATCCTTTTACAAATTTTGATGAAGCACGGGTGAAGAAGGCAAAAGAACTTCTTCAAAAAATAGCCGCTGAACGTCAGGTGATTTATTATACCTGT
This sequence comes from uncultured Lachnospiraceae bacterium, assembly GCA_964650965.1. Taxonomy (GTDB): domain Bacteria; phylum Bacillota; class Clostridia; order Lachnospirales; family Lachnospiraceae; genus CAZYYO01. The sequence continues at coordinate 11,223 of CAZYYO010000070.1, forward strand.
CATGAGAGTCGAAAAATTTAGAAAAATATCTTGACATTTAAACCACTGTTCTATATAATAAATTTTGCTGTGACAAACAGTGGTGAGCCCAGTTAGCTCAGTTGGTAGAGCAGAGGACTGAAAATCCTCGTGTCTCTGGT
>CAZYYO010000071.1:0-11276 GCA_964650965.1 uncultured Lachnospiraceae bacterium
AGGAAGGCTTTTAGCATACGAAGAGGCAGGCTTGCTTTTGGCGTTACTTCTTCTACATAATCCTGATAAGCATTCTGCCGTCTGTTTTCTGTAATATTTTCCTGCATGACAGTATTTAAGGCTTCTTCCTTTTGGGTAAGCTTGGGTTCATCGGACTTGGTCATAGTGTGTTCTCCTTTTGGTGCGATCATATTTCCAGGTTATCTCTGTGAGCATATCAGAAAAAAATAATCTGGAAGGCATATCTGTAGTATCTCCAGAAGAAGAGAGAATATGTATGGGAAATGTGAGAAATACATTTCAAACAATTGGCTTCTATGGTAAAATAATAAGTAAAATATACAGAAAAATATCACATCAGGAAGGGAAGGCAAATTATGAGTTTAACAGCAGTCATGTTTCGAAAAATGGCAGGAGCAGCAGACGCAAAAAGAGACGCAGGTCTTATGACACCAGAGGATATTCAAAGAGCAGATAATCTATGTTATATGGGGGATAATAACATTAATCATCTCTTAGATGTATATAATCCTAAGGGAACAACGACACCACTCCCTGTTATTGTAAGCATTCATGGAGGAGGTTATGTGTATGGTGATAAGGATTTATATCAGTATTATTGCATGTCACTAGCGCAGCATGGATTTACCGTAGTGAATTTCAGCTATACCCTGGCACCAGCGGCCAAGTTCCCAACACAGTTGACAGAGATTAATGAAGTATTTACCTGGATGACAAGGCATGCAGAGGAATATCATATGGACTTGAGCAATGTGTTTGTGGTAGGAGATTCTGCAGGAGCTCAGCTGGCCAGTCAGTATGCAGCAATTTTTACGAATCCAGAGTATGCCAAGCTGTTTTCATTTACCGTGCCAACCGATATTCAGATGAGGGGATTAGGTCTTAACTGTGGAATGTATGATATGATTCCCGGAGTATATGGAGAAGGTGGAGAGAAGGTTAATAAGCTGTACGTGGATTATATGGGAAAGGATCGGGAGCAGTTTCGTCCAATGCTTAAGGTTTTGGATTATATTACCAGTGCTTATCCGCCAGCCTTTGTTATGACCAGCCAATATGATTTCTTAAAAGAGAATGCTAAGCCTATGTGTGATTTCCTCACAGAAAAGGGAGTAGAGGCAGAATATCACCTTTATGGAGAAGAAGGACAGAAATATATGGCACACGTATTCCATTGTAATATTCGTCTGGATGAAGCAAAGCAGTGTAATACAGATGAATGCGAGTTCTTTCAGAAGCATGTAGTGCAGTAAATGATTTATCACAAACTTGGAGGAGGTATTTATGAGTAAAAAAATTCAGGCGTTATTAGAAGGAAAAGGAGGAAATTATATTTTTCCATTTTTCTGGCAGCATGGGGAGACAGAGGAAGTGCTTCGTAAATACATGCAGGTTATTCACGATGCAAATATTGGGGCAGTGTGTGTAGAAAGCCGTCCCCATCCCGATTTCTGTGGCCCGCAGTGGTGGCATGATATGGACATTATTATTGAGGAAGCCAGAAAATATAATATGAAAATCTGGATTTTAGATGACAGTCATTTTCCAACCGGCTTTGCCAATGGAGCCATGAAGGAGCAGCCTGCAGAATTATTGCGTCAAAGCATTACCTGCAGACAATATCCGGCAGCACAGGGAGAAACGGTTACAATTTCAGCCCAGGATTTACATACAGCAGCACCCTTTGAACCCAATATGATGGAGCAGATGATGATGCATAATTCAGCTGATGGAGCAACCAAGCAGTTTGATGATGACCGTATGCTTGGAGTATATGCAATTCGCATGGATGGTATCAGTGGCTTTCAGGATGAGGACAATCGAATCAATCTAATGGATCAGGTGACTGCCGATGGTCTTACTTGGACGGCTCCAGAAGGTGAGTGGAAGATTTATGTGACACAGCTGACCCGTAACAGAGGACCTCATAGAGATTATATCAATATGATGGACAAGGAATCCTGTCAGGTGCAGATAAAGGCAGTGTATGAGCCTCATTGGGAGCACTACAGGGAGGAATTTGGCAAGACGATTGCAGGATTTTTCTCCGATGAACCGGAGTTAGGTAATGGACATTTGTACGAGCATGATAATGGAATGGGCTGCAAGGACAGCATGGATTTCCCATGGAGCCGTGAGCTGGAAGCCTTTATGGAGAATAAGCTGGGACCGGATTATCCTGCATACTTAGGACTGCTGTGGGAGAATGGCATTGATGATGAGGTGACAGCAGAAATTCGTTATCCCTATATGGATGTGGTATCCCGTCTGGTAGAACAGGACTTCTCCTACCCATTGGGCGAGTGGTGCCGCGCACATGGTGTGGAATACATTGGACATCTTATTGAAGATAATAATCATGATTCCAAGACCGGTTCTTCCCTGGGACATTATTTCCGAGGCCTGGCAGGACAGAACATGGCAGGTATTGATGATATTGGTGGTCAGGTTATGCCTGGACAGGAGGATGTGGATATTAAGCAGCCGCCGCTGCGAGACCGCAATGGTTCCTTCTATCATTATGGATTAGGTAAATTAGGAAGCTCAGCTGCTGCTATTGAGCCTTTAAAACAGGGCAATTCCATGTGCGAGATTTTTGGAGCTTACGGATGGGCAGAGGGAGTTCGCCTGGAGAAATATTTAATTGACCACTTTATGGTGCGAGGTATTAACCATTATGTTCCCCATGCATTTTCTGGAAAGGATTTCCCAGACCCGGATTGTCCACCACATTTCTATGCCCATGGACACAATCCACAGTATCGTCATTTTGGAGCATTGATGGCTTACAGTAATCGTGTGCTGGAATTAATTAATGGAGGAACCCATACCGTGCCGGTAGCGGTGCTTTACCATGGAGAAAGCAACTGGATGGGACAGGCCATGGCTTCGGATCAGGTAGGTCACCAGCTGTATGATAACCAGATTGATTATGATTTCATTCCTCAGGATGTATTCCTTTCGGATAATCATTATCAGATGTCTATTTCTAAGGGCAGCTTTACTGTAAATACCCAGAGCTATCAGGCCTTGGTTGTTCCTAAGCTTCAGTTTGTAACACCTCATTTTGCCAAAGGGGTGCAGGAGCTGCAGAAACAGGGCTTCCCAGTATTTTTTGTGGAAGAGATACCTGTGGTTGTTGGACAGGAGATAGCACTGGAAGGAACGGTGGTTACCTTAGATACGGTTGCACAGACAATTAGAGCTGCCAAGCTGGCAGAGGTGTCGATTACCCCGGCAAATAACCGTGTTCGCTATTACCATTACAATCATTCGGATGGTGATACCATTTATATGTTCATCAATGAAGGGGACAGCGTATATCAGGGAGTGGTAAATGTAGCAGATACCAGAGCATGTCTGGAATATGATGCATGGAACAATGAAATTCACACCATACAGGCGAAAGCAAATGAAGTGGGAACCACATTAGAGCTTACCATCGAACCATTAAAGAGCGTTCTGGTGGTATTTGATGCCAAGGAAAAGATAGAGGGATTATTGGCGCATGCAGTACCGAAGGTTACCTTAGAAGGTGAGGAGCTTACCATGAACGGTACCTGGACGAGAAGTATCTGTAAGAGCATCTCTTATCCGGAATTTGCAGAGAAGAAGGAAGTTACGATTCCAGATCAGATGGCAGAGGAATATCCGGTATTCTCCGGATTTGCAAGATATGAGAATACCTTTACTGCCACGGCAGGTAAGAAGTATGTGCTGGAGATTACCGATGCCTATGAAGGAGTAGAGGTATTTGTCAACGGAAAGAGCTTGGGTATTCAGATTGTTCCAGACTATGTCTTTGACTTGAGCAAATATGTGGTAGATGGTACCAATGAGCTGGCAATTGAGGTTGCTACCACCTTAGAGAGAGAAACCTCCACCATTCCAAATCCATATGCCAAATATATTGGTGCAGATGATATTAAGCCAACCTGTCCATCAGGTATTAACGGTGAAGTGAAGCTGTTTGCACAGTAAGTTGTACAGCGAAATCCTAGGAAAGAGTTGAAATATGCAGGTGTTCATGTTATGATAGCACCTGCATATTTTTGTTTTGAAAAGATGCAAGAAAATTTAATATTGGCATTTATGAGATTTGAAGGATTAAAGAGATGTAACTGCAATCTGGAGATTAATAGGGAATCTGGTGAGAAACCAGAGCAACAGCCATTACTGTATTTGACCAGGAAAAGTATGGAGACCATTGGAGATGGAGAGAAAATGCTCCTATTCTGAGAAGGTATACTTTTCATTTCTGAATTGATGCATCATCAATTGGGAATCAATCATAAGTCAGGAGACCTGTCCCATAAATGATAAGAAAAAAGAAATTGTGATGCCAGCCTATGTGGACAATCATCACAATTTATATGCTTGGGCAAGGGAGCGTAGGTCTTATGAGAATGAAATCGTTAGGGATAGTATGCCCTGATATACATCATCAAAGGCTCCTCTGCTATGGCAGGGGAGTTTTTTTGTACACCAGGCAGTTCATATTTCACATATTATAAAAGGAAATCGGTATGAAGAAAATTGATATTAGAAAAATTGTTATCGTTATTGTAATTGCAGCCTGTGTCACAGGGGGAATTGCGGCCAGCAAAATCACATTTCCTCAGAATAGCACAGGTGTCACAACTGAAAATGGCAATCGTACCACCACATCCAAGGAGAAAGAAGGCACATCCCCTTCAGATGCTGCAAACAATCAGACAACGGACACACAGCAGGCGGATACTGCCAATCAGTCAAATAGTACAAACAAGTCAAATAACACAAATCAGTCAAATATTGCAAGTGCGTCAAACAACGCAAATAATGCAAATAACGCAAACAATAAAAACAGCACAAATAGTAAAGACAACACAAATGCCACAAATTCACCTAGCAGCAGCGAGAATCAACAGAAAATAAGCTGTACCTTAACCATCCGCTGCGACAGTGTCAGCGGCAATGGCCTGTTGACTGCAAATGGGCACCCGGAACTGGAAACCTACGCTTCTAATCCTCAGATTTTGTCTGTTTCGGTAGAGGTACCGGAAGGAAGCAGTGCATATGATGCATTAGTTCAGGCTTGTAAAGACAACAATATCCCCATAGAAAGCAGCTATACACCAGCATATAAATCATATTATGTTGAGGGTATTAACTATCTGTATGAGCGGATGGCTGGCAGCAGCAGTGGCTGGACCTATCAGGTGAACGGACAATCTCAAGGCTACGGTGCCTCTTCCTATCTCTTAGAAAAAGGGGATGTGGTGCAGTGGAATTATGTTACCAGCCAGTAGACGGATGATAGAATCCGAAGAAATTCATTTGCAAAAGGAGGAAGGAGTCAACTATGAACCTGGGAGAAAACAGTACCTTTATTACATATCATCCTGTGAATAGCTTTCTATATTTCCTAATTATTATCCTGGCATCTATGTTCACACTTCATCCCATCTTCCTGCTGTTATCGGCTTTGGGAGCCTTTCTATATGGATGGGTGCTGGAAGGATGGCAGGATACCTGGCGTTACATGAAATACACCATATTGTTAATGTTAATTGTCATACTGGGAAATACCCTGCTAAGTCATAATGGAGTCACAGTCTTCTTCTATGTAAACAATAATGCCATTACCCTGGAAGCCATGTGTTACGGTGGAGCCATGGGATTGATGATAGCAAATGTAATTCATTGGTTTTCCATTGCTCAGATCATCTGTACGCAGGACAAATTCCTTTATCTCTTTGGGAAATGGTCTCCTTCCATCGCGCTGATGCTTTCTATGATGTTTCGCTATATTCCTATTCTAAAAAAACGGTATCAAATGATCCATCAGGCACAGTATGCCATGGGACGAACAGGAAGAGGAGGAGCTGTGCAGCAGTTTATGCAGGCGGCAAAGGAAGCAGGTGTACTAATCAGCTGGTCTTTAGAGAATTCTATTGAGACTGCAGATTCTATGGAAGCCAGAGGGTATGGATTGCCAGGGAGAACTTCATTTCATTTGTTTCGATTTTCACAAAGAGATGTTTGGAATATACTTTTTCAGTTTTTGGTGGGAGGTATACTTGTTGCTGCCATTATGATGGGACATGCAACTGCCTATTACTATCCTAAGATGATATTTCCCATAGCTAACAAAGAAACCATAGTAAGCATTGCAGCATTTATATGTATGCTTCTGATGCCGGTACAGATTGATGTGAGAGGAGAACAAAAGTGGAAACGATTACAATAGAAGATTTTTCTTTTACTTACCCTAATCAGGAATATAGAACATTGCGTGATATTTCTCTCACAATCCAGGAAAGCGGCTTCTATCTGCTGTGTGGTCAGTCTGGATGTGGGAAAAGTACGCTGCTTCGCCACATGAAGAAAAGTCTCGTGCCTTATGGAGATAAAATGGGAATGATTACCTATCATGGGATTCCCATAGAGGAGCTAAATGACCGGGTAGCAGCCAGTGAAATCGGGTATGTTACCCAAAATCCACAGGATCAGATTGTCACGGACAAGGTGTGGCACGAGCTGGCCTTTGGACTGGAAAATATGGGCTTGTCCCAGGAGGTAATTCGTAGACGAGTTGCAGAAATGGCCAACTTCTTCGGCATTCAAACCTGGTTTCGCCAGAATACGGATGCACTGTCAGGCGGTCAGCTGCAAATGGTGAATTTAGCTTCTGTTATGGTCATGCAGCCTAAGGTACTGATTTTAGATGAACCTACCAGTCAGTTAGACCCCATGGCAGCCACTGATTTTCTACAAATGCTTCACCGTATTAACCAGGAGCTGGGAACCACCATTATCATTTGTGAGCATCGCCTGGAAGAAGTGTTTCCTATGGCAGATTATGTGATTGTAATGGATGAAGGAAGCATTTCCATGACGGGTGCACCCTCCCAGGTGGCAGAACAGTTAATTACAACAAAGGATAACGCAGCAGACAGCCTGCGACCTGGATTACCAGCGGCGATACGAATCGCCCAGGGAATGAAAGACGGAATAAGAAGGAAGGCAGCTTTGGACAGCTGGCCGATTACTGTAAGACAGGGACGCTTATGGATGGAAGCTGTGATACAGCAAAATTCAGTTAGCCTGTCAACACATCCTGCAGTGTATGCATCGCAGCTTCTTACTGCCCCTGCAGCAATCCAGCTGCAGGATGTGTGGTTTCGTTATGAGAGAAATTCTATGGATATCCTAAGAGGCTGTGAATTCTGTGTTCATAAAGGGGAGTGGTTTGCCCTGTTAGGAGGAAATGGTGCAGGTAAAAGTACCCTGCTTCAGGTAATCACCAATTATCAGAAGCCCTATCGAGGTAAAGTAATACTTCAGGGACAGGAAAGTAAAAGAATCAGCGGTGGTTTTTTAGGCTATGAAAAACTGGTTATGTTGCCCCAGGAGCCTAAGTCCTTATTTACGGAAATAACTGTGGAGGAAGAATTAACGGAGGTCTTAGAAAATATTGCTCTGTCTCAAAAGGAGCAGGAGGAGACATGTCGTGTTATGCTTCATACCCTGGGATTGGAGTCCCTGGCCAAGCGGCATCCTTATGACCTGAGTGGAGGGGAGCAGCAACGACTGGCCCTGGGTAAGCTGCTTTTGCTTCGCCCGTCCATCTTGTTGTTAGATGAACCAACCAAAGGGTTAGATCCTCAATACAAGATTTCTCTGGCTGAGATACTTTGCAAGTATCAACAGACCGGTATGACCATTCTTATGGTGAGTCATGATGTGGAGTTCTGCAGTACTTATGCAAATCGTTGTGGAATGTTTTTTGACGGACAGGTGATTGCGGTGTCAGAAACCCATGCCTTCTTTGGAGGAAATAATTTCTATACCACTGCAGCAAACCGTATTGCAAGAAAGTGGTTCCCACAGGCAATAACCAGTGAAGAGGTGGTGAAACAATGGCAGGAAGCGTAAATAGACAACAGATTGTTCAGGCGCAAAGGAAAAGAACCCTGACAGCAGCATTTATTATGCTTGTGATGATTCCTCTTACCATATTGCTGGGATTTGTTTATCTGGATAATCGCAAATATATGCTGATTAGTTTCTTAATTCTTTTCGAAACCATGGCACCTTTTTTTATGGTGTTTGAGCACCGCAAACCAAGAGCTAGAGAAATTGTGATGCTGGCGATGCTATCAGCACTGGCTGTGGTTGGCAATTTGCTATCCTTTTCCATGCTGCCCATACAGGCGGGAACTGCGCTGGTAATTATTGCAGGAATTTCCTTTGGACCGGAGGCAGGCTTTCTGGTAGGTACCTTGGCTCGCCTGGTAAGTAATTTCTTTCAGGGGCAGGGAACCTGGACCCCTTGGCAGATGGTAGCCTGGGGACTGCTGGGATTTTTAGCCGGTCTGCTATTTGCCAATGCAGACATGCCAGCCCGAAAAAGAAAGCTGCCGGTAAACTATGCTACGCTTACTGTATTTACCTTCCTGGCAGTGCTAGTGGTATATGGGCTTATTATGAATCTGTGTACTTATGTAACAGCGCTGGGAATGCCAGGAAGTCCAGGTGTCAGCTGGGAAGCAATCTTGGCGGTATATGCCACAGGGATTCCCTTTGATGTGATTCATGCCTTTCGCGCAGCCTTCTTTATGCTGCTTACAGGAGTGCCATTGGTTCAGAAGCTGGAACGGGTGAAAATGAAATTTGGATTTTATCGTTATTAACAGATATCAGATAGACAGCAGCAGGTATTTATAGATGCCAGGCTGAAACAATAGAACAATAAGATATGGAGAGATAAGGAGAAAATGATCATGAAGAGATTAAGAAAAGTGGGAGCATGGCTGCTGTTAATGGCAGTACTTATCACGTGTATTCCGGTGAACATTCTTAAGGTGGAAGCCCAGGATGGTGCCACAACAGAAAATATTACTGTAACCGTTAGTGTGGAGAACACTACATATGAAAGTCTACCAGAATTTCATAAGGGAATATGGCTCCCGCCATTGTCTATAGAAGTTCCCAAAGGTAGTACAGCAGCACTTGCAATTACGCAGGCATTGCAACAAGCATATCAACAGGATTCCAGCCTGACGGCTGACGTTATTGAAGGAAGCTGGGGACCATATATTGATAATATCAAGGGCTTGAGTAACCAGGGAGGTAGTTATTCAGGTTGGGTTGTGTCGGTCAACGATTGGTTTGGCACCACTGGCATTGGTGGAACAATTGTGCAGGATCAGGACAATATTCGTATATTGTATTCTTGTGATGGTGGTATTGATGTGGGGAATGACTATATCCATCCTGATACAGCACTTGAGAGTTTGTCCTTTACTTCTGGAACACTAGATGAGGCATTTACACCACAGGACACCCAGTATGTATTGACGATTCCTGACGATACAGCATCATTATCATATAATGCATCTGCAGCCAATAAGGCATTCCAGCTGCAGGGATACCAGAATCAGTATCTTAGCCAGGATGCGAAGCGTAAGAAAAACGAAGTATTTACCGTGTCTGCTGGAGATTGGCTTTATATTGGAGTTGGTGACAGTGCCTGGGAAAACAGCTTTTGGGGAGATTATGAAAGAACAATATATGCCATTCAGGTTGTTAAGCAGGGAGAAACAACAGAACATACTATTCCAGGCTTTCAGACCTTCGAACTAAACACCAATGACCTGGCAGCAGGGCAGTGGACCGTTAGAACAAGCTTCTTTGCAGGACAGAAGGAATACACGGTAAAATTAAAGGATGGTAATACCTCATCCCTTCATATTACAAATGGTACAACATATAATACAGACAAATACACTGCTAAGGTAAGCTATACCAACCGCAATAACCAGCAGGTGGAATATGATTTGGCTTCAGCTCAGGGATTAGAGCTTGCGGATTTAGGCCTAGGTACTACAACAGCAACAATTCGATTAACCGAAACGGGTACATCAAATGTGATTGACTATACCTTTCATATTCAGCGTATCCAGCCACAGACGGTTACCCAGTCACAGGTAGATAGTATTTCTGACAAGATGGTAACCAACTACCAGGCAGAGAATACACCAGAATATGGATATGAGTGGAATATGATTACTTTGGCAGGATTAGATCAGCTGTCTCAGATACAACGTCAGACATATTTCAAAAGTGTGGCAGACGAGGTGAAGAAGCTAAACAGTAATCGACTAAGTAAATCCTATGCAACAACAAATGCCAGAGTTGTATTGACACTTTCTGCTATGGGTTATGACCCTGCCAATGTGGCTGGATATAATCTGGTGGAACCCCTTACGGATGAGACATGGGTAGAAAACCAGGGAATCAACAGCATATGCTATGCGCTCCTTGCACTGGATAGCTGTAAGTATGGAACCGATGAAATTCGAGACAAATATGTGAAGAGTATTGCTGCTCAGCAGATGGCAAATGGTGCATTTACCTGGGGCTTTGGAGGAAATGGCGATACAGATCTTACTGCCTACGTTATTCAGGCACTGACACCTTATTATAAGCCACAAGCCAGAACGGTGAATGGCATAAATCCTGTGATAGATAAGGCAATTTCCTACTTGTCGAATGCTCAGGCAACAGATGGCAATTATGTTGGCGTTTGGGATACATCCTCAGAAAGCCTTGCTCAGACCATCATTGCTTTAACAGGTCTCGGAATTGATCCCAAGAAAGATACCAGATTTGTGAAAAACGGTATCTCCTTATTAGATGCCATGTACCAGTTTTATCTAGGGGATGGAACCTTCTCCCACACCATTGGCAGCAGTAGTAATGTGATGGCAACCCAGCAGTGTGGTCTGGCGATTGCGGCATATCAACGATTCTTGGCTGGTAAGACAGGAATTTACCAGACAGGAGATATTGCTAAGATTGATGGAAATGTTATTCCAGGCAGTAATGGTGATATCACATTGATACCAGATACAGGAAAAATCCATGTATCCGCTACTTTGCATCAGCAAGTGTCCTCTCATAAAAAGAAGGTAAAGAAGACAGATGAAAGTGTGCAGGAACCAGTATTATTACAGGAAATCACTGAGGACAATAAGGAATCTGTGACAGCCAGTGCAGATAGCACTGATACAGCAATATCAGAAACAGAGAATGCCAAATCCGGTAATAACACTATATTTATTATTATCATAATCGTGTGTGCAGGGGTTGTAGTTATCGGCATCAGCTATCTTGTAATTACCGGGAAAAAGAAGAAAATAAAATAGACAAAAATACACAACTGTTTCTTGACAACTTATCTTTTAGGAAGTATCATTTTCTTTGTG
>CAZYYO010000072.1:0-10646 GCA_964650965.1 uncultured Lachnospiraceae bacterium
TTAAGACAGGCGCACCATGCAGAGGAGAGCGTACTGCAAAATACAATGAGCTGCTTCGGATTGAGGAACAGCTTTGTCTGCCTAAATTTGAAGAGCGGTAGCGCTTAGTGAATATTGATGTGTTAACTCATTTTAGTGAATATTGATCTGCTTACTCATCTTAATGAATGTTGATGCGCTTATTCATCTTAGTGAATATTGATGCGCTTATTCATCATTTCCGGATTCGAAGCGTTAGAAATTGCAGTGGATTTGTCTATGATGCCTTGTCTATAAAGCTGATAGATGCTTGTGTCCATTGCAATCATATGGTCGGATTGGGAAGCGTATATCATTCCGTCAAGCTGGTGGATCTTCCCTTCGCGAATCATATTTCGAATGGCAGGGGTAAGTACCATGATCTCAAATGCTGGAATCATGGTGCCATCAACACTTAATAGCAGCTTCTGGGATACCACTGCCTGAAGAACAGAAGCAAGCTGGATGGAAATCTGCCGTTGCTGAGTGGCTGGAAAAGCGTCGATAATCCGGTCAATGGTATTGGCGGCACCTATTGTATGCAGGGTGGAAAATATCAAATGACCTGTTTCAGCAGCAGTAACGGCGGTATTGATGGTCTCATAATCACGCATCTCCCCAAGAAGAATCACATCCGGACTTTGGCGTAATGCCGCACGAAGTGCAGTGAGATAGCTTTCGGTATCTGTATGAATCTCTCTTTGGGTAACGATACTTTTTTCGTGATGATGCAGATATTCAAGTGGATCCTCCAAAGTGATAATATGATATTCCTGTTCGCGATTGATTTTATCAATCATACATGCAAGTGTAGTGGTCTTACCACCGCCGGCAGGACCCGTTACTAACACCATACCACTCATGGTGCCGGCGAGATCCATCACTGCGTTTGGAATGCCCAGTGCCTCCGGGTCCGGAAGTGTAAAGGTAATGACACGGATAACGGCAGAATAAGAACCGCGCTGAAGAAACGCGCTGACACGAAAACGCGAGATACCTGGAATCGCAAATGAAAAATCATCATCGCCGGTTTCTTCAAATGGACGAATTGCACGGTCTGCAATACGATAGATTTCTGTTAGGAATTCCCTTGTATTTTCTGGATACATAGGATTTGCATCGAGTACCTTCATTTGACCGTTGGCTTTGAGTGTAAGTGGGCGGCCTGCAATAATAAAAATGTCGGAAGCGCCAATTTTGGTCGCATTTTCTAATATATCGTTGATGTTCATTCTGATTTAACCCCCATGAGATTTCGTATGATTTATGTACTCCAAAGAAGCTGCCAGTGTCAGAGACCCTCGGTACCTCGTACAGCTGAAGCGACAGATACCGTCTTCCATGCCTGAAGCTCGTAGAAATGAGCAGCATCGCTTGTGGGATAGCAAATGCGTATCACAATTTCTAGCACTTGTGTTTGGGAGAAGGGCTCCTGCCAGGTGTAGAGAAGGGAGCCGGACTCATCGGAAAAGGCACCGCCTGCTTTGGAAAAGTAAGCTTCTGCCCGCTTATAGTAATCCGCTTCAGAAGCGCTATTCTGATAAAATTCATAGAGCGCGTGATCAATCTGGGCAAGCTTTCTACAAGCGGACTCATCTGCATCGTAGTAGTTTGATACTTTATCAGCCACCTTTTTACTTAGCTTATAATCAGAGCCAGCTGTGACAAGGGACAGCACTCCAAAGGTGACAATACAAATCATTACAAAGACAAGAAGAATGGAGGAAAAGCCAAAATGAAAATAGCTTTTGATCCCCTCTTTCGGTTCTTTACTCATTGACAGCACCTCCTGAATTGGAATTTGGTGTAAGCGGTGAGTAGGTGAGCAGTGAGATTTCGTAAAGAGAATTATAATCCTTGTCGTAACAGCAGAAATGTGTGTTCACCAGCTGGCCTGGCTTCATTTCTTCTAGAAAGGAGCCAGTAGAAGGAGTAATGGCAATTCGATATTCGGCCTCTGATTGCCTGCATTCCTGAAACGCTTTATCCAGATAGATGGTAATCTCGGTATCTTTATAATCGTAAGTAGGACATAACTGCAGGAGGGAAGTGTAGGAGCTGCTGCATGCCTGATATTTACTTGCTGCATTTTCCACAGAGGTAACAGCCTGGTGTAATTCCGTTGTTCTATTTGAGAGTACATGTGCTTTTACAAATAGCTGAAGGCCCACAGCAAATAGGATGGAGAAGAAAAGAATATTAATAATGATCTCCATAAGAAATAGACTGCTTTTGGAATGGGTACGCTTCATGAAGTCTCCTTTCTGGTATCTGCCAGCAATGAAATGTACAGAGGATATGTATGGCCGCTTGCATCCGAGAAGGATAAGTAAAGCAATTGCCCGTTTAAAAGCCTCATATCAAAGTCTGCAGCTTCCATAATTGGCTGACCGGCTTCCAGAGAAAAAACCGAGGTATCCGAGACATAGAGTTCACGCAAAAAACCATCATAAGCATAGATGTAGGTAATGTATGGGATGCCCTTCTCCTCACTGGTGAGAGCGAGAGCACGGACACCGTCAAGTTCCGTGATACTTACGCCGTGAAGGGTATTATGCTGATGAAGCTTCTCTATCAGGTAGGACGAAGAGGTACGTATCTGATAATTCTGATCCATGGACGCTACAGTTTGATGATATTGTTTGGCACCAAGAATACTAAGTAATAAGGAAGTGACAGCAAACATGGTAAAAAGACCAATGACAAATGCAGTATCAAGTTGATGGGAAGGTATCTTAGTGTGCAGCATGGGCATTATTCTCTTTCTATAATCGTAATATCTGGACGAAGATTGGCACCAATATATTGATAGTCTATATAGTAATGATCATGGTTATAGGTAAGTCCATAGTGATCTTCCATATAGGAGAGATCTGGAGGATAAGTGCCTTCAAGGGCATAGCATTGGGTGGTGCTTCTTGAGAGAGCCTGAGCCAGCAGTGCTTTTTCCCGTGACCGATTGGCACGGGTCATGGAATCCGCAGAGCAGGAGGCAATTATTAATACAATTGTAACCAACAGAAGCGGCGATAACCGCCATATGTTCAAGAATCGTAAATGGGTTGAACTACGCATTTTTCACCTCGAATTATCCGATACTGGAAATAATCGCAAGCAGTGGAAGAAGAAATGAAATTAAAATGAGACCAATAAGTACAGATATTACAATTACGAAAGCAGGCTCCAGAATGGAAATATCCCGTTCGATGGCTTCATCGATTTGTTCTTCGTAGGATTTGCATATTTGTTTCATGACTTCATCCATATTTCCGGTAACCGCTCCGATTGTAATCCAACTGGAATACACCCTGGAAAAAATACCAGCTAGTAAAATCGATTGCGTAAAGCCATCTCCATCCCGGATAAGCGATTGACAATGGCTGATCTTTTTTTGCATATGAGGATTATTCACCAGCTGCGAGGCAAGTGACAGACCTTCGTCGGTATCCAATCCACTGGCAAGTACAAGATACATGCAATTGGCAAAACGACTGGAAGCAATCTGCATGGGAAGCTTGCGGCCAAAAAATAAATGCCGGGCAATAGGGAGATGGAAAAGGAGTACACAAAGAGCAGCAAATAACAGGAAAATGAATACAAATACCATCATATGATGATTCAAAAAGCTGCTAATCTCAATAAGCGTTTGGCCAAACCCAGTGATCTCGCTCCCAAGCTCTTCATATATCTGCGAGAAAATAGGCAGTATTTTCGTGATGAGAACAAGAAGAACTGTTAACATCATGAGAATCATAAGAAGCGGATAAGTAACCGCATGTTTGATGGAACTTCGAATAGAAGCCTCTCTATCATAGTAGAAGGTAAGAGAGGTTAGGGCTTCCTCAAGACGACCGGTTTCTTCTCCAAGCTCAATCATATGTATCAGATAATCAGGAAAGCATTGAACCTCACGCAATGCCAAGCTAAAGGAGATCCCTTGCTGCATCGGCACGAATAGACTTGAAAGAAGTGTAAGGGTGGCTTTATCGTCGGTATCTTCCATTAAAATGGAAATCCCCTGATAAGCTGGAAGACCAGCAGAGATAACCATACCGAGCTGCTTACAAAATATAGAAAGCTCACTATTGTTTAGCTGTTTTATTTTTTTCGGAAACATAAAGGCTACTCCTAATATACATATTTCGTGAGGTAATCGGTGTCATTTGCAATAAAGTCCTTAGGACTATTGCTGGTGGAGGCATATGTGGGATCCATCAGTGTCCAGGAGGCTCCATCAAATTTTATTATGCCATTGATCCAGCCTGCTTCTTTGGTATACACACTGAGCCAGGCATGGTATTCCTCTGTCATAAACCCAATCTGAAGACGGGTGGGAATGTGCTGGCTTCTGAGCATAGCTGCCATAAGTGATGCATAGTCAAAGCAGATACCAGTTTTGGATGCCAGAACCTCATCAACAACCGGAAGATAACCGGGAGTGACAGATTGGGCTTTGCTGTAATCATATGAGATATTATGAATTACATAATTATATACATTTTGAATTACTTCGATATCGCTATTGGCAGAATAAGCCAAATCGGCGCCCTTTGTAACGGCTTTGGATTCGTTGTTAAAATTCACATATTGATTCGGATAAAGATAGGGACCGAATTCATTTGTGATAACAACCTCTATAGTTTGCGAAAGTATTATGGAATAATGATTATCTGTCACATTCTCATAGATGCTGATCTGATAGCTGCCATCTCCCACAGTGAGGGGGAACACTTCATAATCTTTATGTAGATTGTAAGTATATTTCACGGAGTCGGCTCCGGTAATCTGAAGCTTGACATTGGGGTTTGTCCCAGTATATGCGACCATGATATAACCTTCGGAAGTGTGCGAAGCATCGATGGCTGCGGTATCGCAGGCGTATGTGATTGTACCGTCAGCAGTGGGAAGCAAAACAGTGCTTACATTATCACGGGACCCCTTCACGTCATAAGAGGTGGCGGAAGCTGTGGAAGAACCGGCGGCTTCTCTTTGGGTGCGGTTATCAGAACAGGCGCATAATCTGCATATGAGAAGTAAACAAAGGGCAATCAGTATTGGAAAATTCCAGCTGCACCATGTTCGATTCATTCTTTTTCTCCTGTATTTGTACACGAATAATAAGAGTATAGGTCGCTTTATTTGAAAAAAAGCTCGAATAATAAAAATAGAAAAGATAAATCAATTCATAAAAATAGTTGCAAAACTTATGAGAATATGGTATATTTTCAAGAGTTGTAAAAAGCGGGAAAATGGAGGTGTAGATCGTGACCATTATAAAAACGATTTTGACTATAGTATTTATCATTATCAGTATTGCAATTACCATTGTAATCTTAATGCAGGAAGGCAAATCAGCTGGCTTAGGTGCAATCAGCGGAGCTGCTGATACTTATTGGGGCAAGAACAAAGGTCGTTCCATGGAAGGTATGCTGGTAAAGCTTACTAGAGTTGCAGTAATTTTATTCTTAGTAATCGCAGCAGTGCTGGACTTAGGAATCTGGTAAAAAGAATATTTGAAAATTAAGAGACTATCATACAAATGAGGGAAACCAAATTTGTATGGTAGTCTTTTTTTATTTGATAAAAAATCTCTATCAAATAAAAATGCACTTCTTAATAGGATTAAAAGTTGATTGGAGGAAGTATGGGGTATGGGGAATAAGGAGCAGGGAGATCTGAAAAAGCTAAAGAGAAGCGAATTATTAGAGCTGCTTCTGGATCGGAGTAAAGAGGTGGAACATCTTCGCATTTATCTGGAAGATGCCAATCGGAGGATTACAGAATATGAGGAGCTTATAGAGCAGATGGGATCGCTGAATGAGTCCATCGAGAACCTGAAACAGATTGTGAACAAGGCAGAAGAAGGAATATATTGTGGAAGATAGGAATAGAATATTAGAGCCTAAAAACACAACAAATGAATCCGAACATAAATACTTCAAAAAGAAAAAGTATGAGGATCTCCAAATCGAAGAACTGCGGGGAGAGCTTCGGAGAGTAAAGTACAATCACAGATTTATTGGGATGCTTTTGAATACGGCAGGGACACTTTTGGTAGCCGCTGCTGCTGCAGTATTAATTGCCTATCTTTGGATTCCAGTTATGCAGGTGACGGGAAGTTCGATGTCGCCTACATTGTCAGAAAATCAGGTGCTTGTGGCTTCCAAATTGGATCAATATGAGACAGGAGATATCCTTGCATTTTATTATAACAATAAATTGCTTGTGAAGAGAGTGATTGCGCTCCCTGGGGACTGGGTGACAATTACAGACGATGGAACAGTATATGTGAATGATATTGCAATTGAGGAACCATATCTATCGGAGAAAGCGCTTGGGGACTGCAACATTGAGTTTCCATATCAGGTACCGGAGTCAAGAATATTTGTGATGGGAGATCATCGTAGTGTTTCGTTGGATTCAAGAAATACATCTGTGGGATGTATTTCTGAAGAACAGATACTCGGGAAGGTAAAGCTATGTATATGGCCATTGTCAGACATTGGAAAGGTTGACTAATTAAGGGAAGGGGGATAGCAGCGTGGATCATGAACTGGTAAAGCAAGGGGCAGAAAGATTATCGAAGCAGCACCGAAGGAAGCGCTGGTGGACGGGTGTTGTTATCATGGCACTTATTGTTCTTGCAGGGACAGTAAGACTGCTTACGTACTCTGCCGCTGCAACCAATCAAGCGGGAGATGGGATCCAGCTTCAGGATCAGTGGATTAAGAATATTACACTTTCTTATACGAATAATCCAGGAGATTGGGAAGTGTGGTCAGAAGTAACAAGTGATATGAATGTGTCTGGAACGGATCATCTCCGGTTCCATATCTCTTATATCATACCGGAAAACACCTTTGATGCACAAAATACCAACACTGTTATCTATCAGATTCCAATTGAAAATAAAATTGAAAAATTGAAGGAACAGACGGGAGATATCATAAATCCAAGTACGGGTGGTGTAATTGGAACATATTCCATCAGCGAGGCTGGGGAGATGAAGATGATATTTGAAAATTCATTTTTGTCTTCCAATAAGGACAGTGCGATAAATGGAAAGGTTGCAGTGGAATTCGCAGCCGGGGATGTGAAGAAGAACCAGGAAGGCAAGATAGAATTACCATTTTCTGATAGATTGGAAATACATTTTCCAACGATAGTCATAAAGGAAAATCACAGCATTCAAATCCAAAAGCATGCACAGATTATGGATAAGGAAAATGGTGTGATTCTGTATACAATTCAAGTATCTTCCATAAATGGAACCGCTGGAGATATATCCCTGTCAGATGTGATGGGAATCAGGGATGCAAATGGAACTATTTCAGATGAGATAGCCCAAAGACTTTCAGAAGTGGCAGTTACAAAGAATGGCAAGACACAGCTGGAACAGGTGACTACTTCACTGCCAGCAACACTTCCTAAGCTTGAAGCCGGGGAATACTATACCATTACATATAAAGCGCAGATTCAAAGGGAACTGCTGGATGCGTATAATATACTCACCATCAACAATAGAGTGAAGGCATCCTTTGTGGATTCCAACGGGCAGGAATATACAGCGGAGTCCTCCTGTGATGTCCGTTTTGAAAAGGTCACCTTTACTAAATCAAACAGCGCCGCGGATGGAAAAATCAAGTGGAGCATTCGAATCAATGAGAGTAAAGCGGATATCAGCGGCTGGGTCTTATGGGATAGTATGGCAAAGGATGTCATTGGCAAGGTTACGATTACACCGGATCCGGTTAAGCATACAGGAAGCTCTAGTATTGAATTCGATGAAGAGGGAAAATATACATTTCCACAGGGATCCAGGGAGACCTATACCATCGTCTACGAGACAGAAGAACCCCTTGGGGATCAGATTCATGTGATGAATAAGGCAACCTTGACGCCTCCAGGAGGAGATCCTTCTGAGACAGAATCCCATTGCTATGTGAATAACAATCCAATCATAAAGGAAGGGAACATGGCTCCAGAGCTGGACGAGACAGATCCAGAGCATAAGCTTGCAATCATTCATTGGAAGGTGACCATTCAGCCGAACAATGACATACCAGCAGGCTGGATCTACAAGGATCAGCTGGAGGGGAATCAGTGGTTTACCTGGGAACAGGTGAAGGAGGCTGCAAATTCCCTGAATCGAATTGCACAAACTAAGAATTTCTACGCAATCGATGAGAACGGCAAACAAACGGATTGTGAGCATTTGAAGGAAAATGTAAAGTATAAAGGCTTTCAAGCGACTTTTTCCAGTAAGCTGCCAAAAGGAGAAGCCTATGTATTTTCCTATGAATCCACAGCGGATGTGGGAGCTGGGGAGCGCAACCTCACCTATAAGAATACTGCGTTTGTGAATCAGATTTCAAAGGAGAAAACAGTAACCTATGAGTCCTCAAAGGCAGAGGTTACAAAATACGATACCACGGGCGGAACCTACGACAGTGAAGACAGCACACATAACTATTATGAACTGGACAATGGCAGACTGTCCTGGCGAATTGAGACATATCTTCCACAGAGTGCGAAAGGGCATGAGATAACGCTCACAGAGTATCTGCCAGAAGACCTGACACTAGAGGAACTAAGGGTATCTTTTTCTGGGGACGCTTCACAGGTAGTGTTTGATATGAGCAAACTGAAGGAAGCAAAAGCGGATACACAGGAAGTGACCCTGAGCGGGAAGACGTATCAGCTATCCGCCCAAAATATGGGAGAGGGAATATATGATATCACGATTCCAAAGGAGCTGGCAGAGTACAGTGCCAGTTCAAACCGGGCATTTCTAGTGGATGTGGCAGCAAGGATACCAGATACTTACCTCTGGGTGCAGGATGAAAAGAACACCTATTTCTACTCAGGTGTATTTGAGAATAAAGTCGCAGTGACCAGAAAGGATGCCCAGAAAGATATAGTAATTGGAGAAGACTCACAGAAACAGACCATCCAAAAGGATGAGAAAGCGAATATGATTCAAAAGTCAATGATCTCGGATAAGAAAGGAAGTACACTGGTCAACAATGTGTTAGTCTATTCCTTAAAAATCAATCCGGATGGGAAGGATCTTGTGAAGAATTCTTCCACAATCACCTTCCTTGACCAGCTGACATATTCCAATCAGAATCGTGAGAAGCCAATATCAGTAGCGTTAATTCCAGGGTCCCTGAAAGTATATAAGATGAACAAGGATGGCACAGAAGGGGAGCCCCTCTCGCTGAAGGACACTCCGTATACCTATGAAGCAGCACAGGATGCGAATAAGCAGAATACATGCAAAATCACCATGACAATTCCGGATGGAATGCCACTTGTAATAACCTATCGCTACTATGTGAATTGTGAGAAGGATACCTGGATCAGTGGCTCCATCGTAAATACTGCTAAGCTGCTGGGAACAGAAATCGATTATTCCCATGAAACAACAGTGGGAGAGTTCCAGTATCAGGAGAGCTCCGCAACCGCAAGTAAATTGGGAATTACCATGGTAAAAGTGGATCGGAATAATAATGCCATAACATTGGCTGGTGCAGAATTTGAGCTGAGTCAATATAACAAGGAGAGCCAGCAATATGAGAAAATGCAAACCTTTGTAACAGGGGAGGATGGCATCTTATCCATTGCAAGCAACTCGAAGAACGACATTACGTACAATCACGCATACCGCCTAATAGAGACCAAAGCCCCAGAAGGCTATCTGATGGACCCGACACCAAGGGATTTTTACATTGAATCAACGGATACACAGACGTACCCATATGTATTTCCGGAGGATTATAAGGGGAAGAAATATATCAATGGGCAGCAGGAGTATATCTCAAATGAGAGATGCACCACTGCAATTTGGGTGAAGAAAGAGTGGATGGATCACGACAACCGTTTCACCGAAGCGGATGTAGATGCAATCGCATTTGATCTGCACCAGCTGGATTCTACACTTCCACCAGCCAGTGAGAGATGTAATGTAACACTGAAATATAGAAATGTCGAAGGAGAAGAAGAGACACGGGTAGTTCAGGCAATGAAGGGGAGCCAGATTACCTTAGTCGTAGAAACGAAGGATGACTGGTTTAATTATTTCAGTGATCAGACGAAGTGCGTGAAGCTTGCTATCTCCGGTGCAGCTATGATTGCTTCCAATAATCTGGAAGAAGTGCAGCAGACCTCAGACATAAATTGGCATCGCAGGTATACTGTGGAGCTTCAAGTGAATGGAGATGCAGAGCTTACGAATTTTCCAGCGCTGTATCCGGTAAATCCAACCATAACCGGTGAAGTGGCTTCAGACCAAGAGAGCACCCCCCAGGACGTAATCATTGGAACCTATTCCGTATCCAAGGCGGAGGGTTGGAAGTGGGATAGCACCACAGCAGGAGCTGGAGGAAGTGACTTGGGACTCCCATCGAAATCAATACAGCAGGATGGGAAAATGCATTATTACTCCTACTACATCAGAGAACAGGATGGGGAAACGTATCAGGTGAAATACAGCACAGATGTATCTGGAATTACATTTGGCACCATTACCATGACAAATACGGTTACCAAAGGATATATTCTCCCGGACACAGGTGGTACGGGAACAATGGGATATATGTTTGGCGGATGGACGCTTATAGCAGCGG
>CAZYYO010000073.1:0-10516 GCA_964650965.1 uncultured Lachnospiraceae bacterium
ATGGCTATGTATATGTAGCACAGATCGCTCTTGGTGCTAACCCAGCACAGGCTGTAAAGGTTATTGCAGAAGCAGAAGCTTACAACGGACCATCCTTAATCATTGGTTATGCTCCTTGCGAACTTCACGGAATCGCTAAGGGTGGAATGAACCACTGTCAGGATGAGATGAAGAAGGCTGTATCCGCTGGATACTGGAATTTATTCTCCTTCAACCCAACCTTAAAGGCAGAAGGAAAGAATCCATTTACCTTAACCAGCAAGCCTGGTGATGGAACCTATCAGGACTTCTTAAATAATGAAACTCGTTACACTCGTCTGGTGAAACCTTTCCCAGAAAGAGCAGAGCGTCTGTTCAAAGAGTCCGAAGAAGCAGCTATGGCTCGTTACGAGCACCTACTGAAGTTAGTAGAGCTGTATAAATAAGTCATACCTGTCATACTTTTATAGAAAGTCTGAACAGTAGAAAATCCCCAGACATATCTTTGGATGTGTCTGGGGATTTTTATATGGAAGAAAACAGCTTCTGTAGAATAACCTTTTGATTTTCATTTGCTTGGAATGGATTGGTGGTTGCATCTCATGAAATTAAATGCTAGAATTAGAACATATAAATCGAAAAATGTCAGTACATAATGAAGGGGAATATTGGAGATGGATCAAACAAACTTCGGAAATGAAATAGATCAGAGACCACACTATCAGGCAGAGAGTGAAGAAGTGCATACAGGGGAACCAGCAGAAGAATCTGGCGAAGATATGCTTCTTGTACAGATTGATGCATTTCGTGACAAGGCAAGACAGCTGCAATCCTTTATCAGTGCGAAAGAGCGAAAAGTAAAGGAATTAGAAGCACTGGTTCGGGCGAAGGAAGCAAAAAACATAGAGCTTCAGCAGATACTTGCGAAAAAGCAGGCAGAAGCAGATGGTATTGTGAAAGATGTAGAGACCCAGGTTGACCGTATGATGCAGAACATGAAGGCAAGTATGGATGATTTGGAAGGAAGAATTGCAACACAGGTCTCTAACAATGAAATGGCAGCAGCAGAGCAGACGCGAGAAGTTCGGGATACCTTGCAGAACATGAGTACAGGACTGGCAGATGTTACAACGGGGCTGGAAGGAATTTCATCTAAGCTGGACGAAGTTGTGGATTCTGGAATTAAGAATGTAGGAGAACAGATTACTGGAGTCAATACCCAGATTCATGGTGTTAAGACCCAGGTAGATGACGTATTTAGTCAGATGGAAGGCGTCACTGGTAAGATGGATGAAGTCAATGATCGGGTAGGCGGCGTAGGCGAGAAGGTAGAATTAGTTACTGCCAATGTTGGAACCATGAGTACATCCTTAGAAGAAATGGGCAATGAATTATCAGAGAAGGTGCATTCTGAAAATGTAAAATGTTATCGGAATATACAAGATCTTATGAAAGAAATGGATGATAAGGACGATACCGGTATTACCTCAGAGAAGCATTTTACTTCCTTAAAGGGACAGTTGGGATTTTTAACCTGTTTCTCTATTGTGAATTTTTTACTGACGATTGTAGTGGTATTATGTCTGCTAGGCGTATTCTAGAATGATAAATCAGGAGGCTTTCTGTATGACACAGAAACAAGCACGAAGCATCTGGGTTGTGGGACACAAGAATCCAGATACAGATTCTATCTGTGCAGCGATTACCTATGCGAATTTGAAGAATCTGACAGAACCGAATATATATATACCTAAGAAAGCGGGGAACCTGAATGAGGAGACCCGCTATGTTTTAGACCGTTTTCATTTGAAGGAACCACAGACCATTGAAACCGCAGGGACGCAGCTAAAGGATATTGAATTTCGCCACACCGAAGGGGTCAGCGGACACTATTCCTTGAAGAAAGCATGGGAGCTGATGAAATCCGAGGACGTGGTAACTCTTCCTATTGTCAATTCCGGTCAGAAGCTGGAAGGCTTAATTGTAAATGGAGACATTGCCTATTCCTATATGGATGTATATGATAATCATATTTTAAGCCAGTCGAGAACTCAGTATAAGAATATTATTGAGACCTTAAATGGTCGTTTAATTACAGGAAATGCCCATGCATATTTTGTGAATGGTAAGGTTGTTGTGGCTGCTGGAAACCAGGATTTTATGCGTCAGGAAATTGAACCGGATGATTTGGTGATTCTGGGAAATGTTGTGGAACGACAGATGATTGCTTTAGAAGAGAATGCTAGCTGCATGATTGTATGTGGTGTCATAGAGGTGGATTCTAAGGTAGTAGAAATGGCAGCCCAAAAGGACTGTGTGATTATTACTACGGAATACGATCCTTTTACAACAGCTAGACTGATTCATCAAAGCATGCCAATCCGCCAGTTTATGACGAAGGAGAATGTAATTACCTTTAGTCTGGATGATTATATAGATGATGTAAAGCAGGTAATGTCTAAGGTGAGACATCGGGATTTTCCGGTGTTGGACGAGCAGCGACATTACATTGGAATGGTATCCAGACGAAATCTGTTGAATATGCAGAAGAAACAGCTAATCTTGGTAGACCATAATGAGAAATCCCAGGCAGTGGATGGTATTGAAGAAACAGAAATTCTGGAGATTATTGACCATCATCGACTGGGAAGCTTAGAGACCATATCACCTATCTTTTTCCGGAATCAGCCCCTGGGCTGTACTTCTACCATTATATACCAGATGTATCAGGAGAAGGGAGTTGCCATAGATGAGAAGATGGCAGGTCTATTGTGCGCAGCGATTCTGTCAGATACCTTGATGTTCCGTTCTCCCACCTGCACGCCACTAGATCAGGAGGTTGCTGAGAAATTAGCCACTATTGCCGGAGTAGAAATAGAGGAGCTGGCAACAGCCATGTTTGAAGCTGGAAGCGACTTTAAGTCTAAGACAACAGAGGAAATCTTTTATCAGGATTTTAAGACCTTTAGTCTGGATGAGGCAGATTTCGGCGTTGCCCAGGTAAGCGCTGTCAGTGAGAAACAGTTAAAGAGTATTAAGAATGATTTACAGGCTTATATGAAGAATGTTCTGGTAAGCAAGAATCTGGACATGGTATTTTTAATGCTTACGGATATATTAAACGAACAAACGGAATTGTTGTATGCAGGAAATGATGCTGAGAATCTGGTGATTCGAGCATTTCATCCAGAACATACAGGAGACAGCTTTATTCTGCCCAAGGTAGTGTCTCGAAAGAAACAGCTGATACCAGTCTTAATTGAAACAATGCAAAATGATTAACAATGTGATAGATATGGCTGTGAAGCAACATGCTCCACAGCTTCTTTCATGAAAAGGAGAAAACAATATGGCAAAACAGGAATGGAAACCGGGAAATATGCTATATCCCCTTCCGGCAGTTATGGTAAGCTGCAGAAGTAAACAGGGAGAAGACAATATTATTACTGTAGCCTGGACAGGCACAATCTGTACCAATCCACCCATGGTATATATTTCTGTTCGACCAGAACGGCATTCCTATAAAATGATACGGGAAACGGGAGAATTTGTCATTAATCTTACCACCAGAGACCTGGTGAGAGCCACTGATTATTGCGGCGTTACCTCTGGAAGCAAGGTAGATAAGTTCGCAGCCTGCCATTTGACCAAGCTTCCGGCTACGAAGGTCAATGTACCTATGATAGAGGAAAGCCCGGTAAATATTGAATGCAGGGTGCGTGAGGTGAAGGAACTGGGCTCCCACCATATGTTTATTGCAGATGTGGTAAATGTCCATGCAGATGAGAAATATATGGATGAAACAGGACGGTTCTCCCTGGCGAAAGCCCAGCCCATTACTTATTCCCATGGGGAGTATTATGATTTGGGGGAGAAGCTGGGAACCTTTGGGTATACGATTCGGAAGAAGAAATAGAAGGAGCACAGCCTATTAGAGTTTCTGCTACGCAGAAAAAGGCTGTGCGTAGGTTATATTTTCTACGAAAACATAACAGTTACTGTACCAGTACATCCATCAGGCTGGCGTAGACTTCTTCGTAGCGTACCTTCCAGTTGGTGCATATGGCTTCGGCCTGTGCTTTGGAAGGGACGTGGAAGGAGAAGTCCATTACGTTATGATGGTCTTCAGCCATTTTGCAATGCACCAGGTAGCCTCCGCCGGTGGCTTTATAGAAGTCAGCGGATAAGGAGTTCTCTTTCTTCATTTGCAGCTTATGATGATGGAAGAACTGGTGAATGTCATCTTCAATTCCCTGGGTCATCTTATCCCGGAATAATTCCAGCGTCTTTCTTCCTTCGTCTGTCAGGGTATATTGTGTATTATTATGGACTGTCTCAGAATGAATCATATTTGCATCCACCAGGTCGCTGATGGTTTGCTGGACAGTAAAATAGTCTGTATATTCTGCATCTAAGAAAAAATCCGATATTTGTGCATTACTTAAGGGAAAGTCCACCTTGGACAATAGATTAAGTACAGTAATTTTATATAGTATATTTGGTTCTGCCATTGTTATATTCCTTTCCCTGATAGGTATCTTGTTCTTTTAATTTTTTATGAATGGTATTTAATACCAGTCGTTTATTTTGGCTCCAAAGAGGAGCAATGAGAAGTGATTTTGGTCCATCACCAGTCATACGGTGAATGACCATCTCTGGTGGAATTCGCTGAATACATTCTACAATCAAGTCAGTATATTCTTCTAAGGATAATGTGGGAAATGGTTGGGATTGATACATTTCCCCTAATATTGTTCCGTTTAATACATGAAGCAGCTGCAGCTTGATTCCCCAGATGGGAAGTGAGGTAAGATAATCTACAGACTGAAGCATCATTTCTTTATTTTCCCCGGGAAGCCCAAGAATAACATGAGCAATCACCTTGATACCAGCATGATGAAGCTTATGGACAACTTCCTGAAAAAGCTTCAGTGAAAAACCAGTGCGAAGCATGGTGTGGCTTGTCTCATGCATGGTCTGATAACCCAGCTCTACCCAAACCTCTTTCGTCCGGTTTAGCTGAGATAAGAGATGAATTACCTTATCATCAATGCAGTCAGGTCTTGTGGCAATGGAAAGAATGATGATATCCTCCCGTTCCACAACAGGTGTAAACAAGTTCTTCAGATAAGATATGGAAGCATAGGTGTTGGTAAATGCCTGAAAATAAGCAATAAAATGCTTACATTGCACCTTTCCGGAAATTCTTTCCTTGGCTTCTTGAATCTGCTCCTCCATGAGTAGGGCAGAAGAGGCAGCGAAATCTCCGCTGCCACCTTCACTGCAAAAAATACATCCACTGCTTCCAATGGTTCCATCCCGATTGGGGCAGGTCATATTACCTGATAGGGAAAGCTTGTATATTTTCTCTCCATAGGTATCCTTCAGGTAATCATTTAAAGAATAATATCTTGCCATTATTTAATATGATCCTTTACAGCCTGGGATACGACCTGGGCAACTCTTGGGTCAAATGCTTCCGGCATAATGCAGTCTTCGTTTAACTGATCCTCAGGAACAAGACTGGCAATGGCATTGGCTGCTGCCAGCTTCATTTCTTCTGTAATCTGAGTTGCACGACCTTCTAAGGCACCCTTAAAGATTCCAGGAAAAGCAACCACATTATTCACCTGATTTGGGAAATCACTTCTTCCGGTTCCGACTACCTTAGCACCGGCAGCTTTTGCCACATCCGGCATGATTTCCGGTGTAGGATTGGCCATTGCAAATAGAATAGCATCCTTATTCATAGAAGCAACCATTTCGGCACTTACAATGCCAGGTGCAGAGACACCAACGAAGATATCTGCATTTTTCAGGGCGTCAGCTAAGGTTCCTTTTTTATTTTCCAGATTGGTCACTTCCGTCATTTTCTGCTGCATCCAGTTTAAGTTTGGATAATCCTTACCAATAATGCCTTCTCGGTCACACATCATAACATGGGTAAATCCATAAGTAAGCAGCAGCTTGGTAATAGCAACACCAGCACTTCCGGCACCGTTTACAACAACCTGACAATCTTCCTTCTTCTTACCTACTACCTTTAATGCATTGATAATGCCGGCAAGTACAACGATAGCTGTGCCGTGCTGGTCATCATGAAAGACTGGAATATCAAGCATTTCCTTCAATCGTTGTTCAATCTCGAAGCAACGGGGAGCAGAAATATCCTCTAGATTAATGCCTCCGAAGGTGGGAGCTAAATTAGCAATGGTAGAGATGATTTCCTCCGTGTCTTGTGTAGCAAGGCAGATGGGAAATGCATTTACATTGGCAAATTCCTTAAATAGGACACATTTGCCTTCCATAACAGGCATGGCAGCCTCCGGACCGATATTGCCCAGACCTAAAACAGCACTTCCGTCGGAAATAACAGCAACGGTGTTGGCTTTTATGGTGTAATTATATACTTCTTCTTTATTTTCAGCGATGATTCTGCAGGGAGCAGCTACACCGGGGGTGTATGCAATGGACAAATCCTCTCTGGATTTTACAGGTGCTTTTGCAGTGGTTTCAAGTTTTCCGTTCCATTGTTTGTGTAGGAATACAGCTTTTTCATCAATACTCATCATATGTCTCCTGTTCTATTCTTTCTTCTTTTTGTTTCCTTGATTATTTCATATTAAAAACATTATGAATATGATACCATTAAAAAATTTGTTCTGCAACAAATTAGGACTTCCATTTTTATTAAAAACAAGGTATACTATCTTTTGTAAACGTATTCAGTCGATTCAGACAATAGATTCCCAAAAATAAGAGAAGTATTGAGTTAGCTATTAGATTATTTTCGCAAAGAAATCAGAATTGTAATAATATTTGGAATATTTATATAGATGAAGCACTGAAATTCTATTAATCAGCAGAGGAGTAAATCAATATGCGGGAAAAGTATGAAAGCCTGTCAGCAAGTGTATTACGTGAGCTGGCGAAAACAAGAGGAATGAAGAATCTTTCAGGTAAGAAGAAAGCAGAATTGGTGGAAATGATGCTGGCTCAGGACGAGCTGGATGCCAGCAAGAAGACAGAGGATAAGCCAAAAGAGGAACAAAAGACTGTGGCTTCTGAGAATAAGAATCCGTCAGAGGCTTCCAAGGTAAAGGAAGAACACACCTCCTATGGTGAAAAGAAACATGATGATATGAAGGACGCCTATGGTATTCTTGAGGTTATGGCAGATGGCTTTGGATTTATTCGTTGCGAGAATTATCTGCCGGGAGAAAATGATGTGTATGTATCTCCATCTCAGATTCGCAAGTTCAACCTGAAAACAGGGGATATGGTAAACGGCAAGACCAGAAAGAACAATCCAACAGACAAGTTCGGTGCATTATTATATATTGAAAGTATTAATGGGTATGCGCCAGAGGTGGCAGCCAGAAGAAAGAACTTCGAGGATCTTACCCCTATTTTCCCAAATCAAAGAATTCGTCTGGAACAGCCAGGTTGCAGCGTAGCAATGCGAATTGTAGATTTGGTTTCTCCTATTGGTAAGGGACAGCGTGGTATGATTGTTTCCCAACCAAAAGCAGGTAAGACCACCTTGTTAAAGGATATTGCCAAGTCCGTAACCAAAAGCAATCCGGATATGCATCTGATTATTCTTCTTATTGATGAACGACCAGAAGAGGTTACTGATATTAAGGAAGCAATTGAAGGAGATAACGTAGAGGTTATCTACTCTACCTTTGATGAATTACCGGAACATCATAAGAGAGTATCGGAGATGGTAATAGAGCGTGCTAAGAGATTAGTAGAGCATAAGCAGGATGTAATGATTCTGTTAGACAGTATCACCAGACTGGCAAGGGCTTATAACCTGACGGTTCCACCAAGTGGACGTACCTTATCCGGTGGTTTGGATCCGGCAGCACTTCATATGCCTAAGCGATTCTTTGGTGCAGCAAGAAATATGAGAGAGGGCGGAAGTCTTACCGTTCTTGCAACCGCACTGGTAGATACAGGCAGCAAAATGGATGATGTGGTTTTCGAGGAATTTAAGGGAACCGGTAATATGGAGCTGGTATTAGACCGTAAGCTTTCTGAGCGAAGAGTATTTCCGGCAATTGATATTGTAGGCTCCGGTACCAGACGAGACGACCTGCTTCTTACCAGAGAAGAGCGGGAAGCTATGGACATTATGCGTAAGGGCTTAAACGGTATGCGTAAGGATGAGGCGGTAGAGAGCATTTTAAATATGTTTGCTCATACCAAGACCAACCGGGATTACTTACAGATGGTAATACGCAAGAGAGTACTGTAGAAAATTATGAAAAACACTTGCATTTCTGGCATTGCTATGATACAATTTAAAAGCTGTTTATCGGGATGTAAATAGTATCGTGTATGTCGAAAGACATAAAGCATGCAAAAATAGATAAAGAATTTTTAGCGAGGTGAAAAACATGAGACAGGGAATCCATCCAGATTATTATCAGGCAACTGTTACCTGCAACTGTGGTAACACATTCGTAACAGGATCTACTAAGGAAGATATCCACGTAGAAATCTGTTCTAAATGTCATCCATTCTACACAGGTCAGCAGAAAGCTGCACAGGCTCGTGGACGAATCGATAAGTTCAATAAGAAATACGGTATTGAGCAGTAAGATGGTAAGGAAGGTAAGGTTGAGGTTTGTTGAATCTCAACCTTTTTCTTTTATGCAAGACAGTAAAAGGAGTTGTGTATGAAGTATTCAGGCATTGGAGGACAGGCGGTAATGGAAGGAGTCATGATGAGAAATGGCTCGAAATACGCTGTAGCCGTACGTACCCCAGACCATACCATAGAGGTATCAACGAAAAACACAAAGGAAATGAATAAAATCTGGAATAAGATACCCATTGTTCGTGGTGTGATTTCCTTTGTAGATTCTCTTGTGTTGGGACTTTCCACCCTGACCTATTCAGCCTCCTTCTATGAAGAAGAGGAAGAAAAGCCAAAAACAAAAGAAGACATTGCTAAGAAAGAAAAGCAGGAGAAGGTGGAAATGGGAGCAACCATTGCATTTTCCTTTTTGCTTGCACTGGGAATATTTATGATATTACCCTTCTTCTTATCTAATTTGTTAAGCAGATTCATTCCTTCTAAAAGTATGCTTGCTTTGATTGAAGGAATTTTAAGAGTGGTTATTTTTATTGTATATGTTCTTGCAATCTCCAAAATGGAGGATATTCGCCGTGTGTTTATGTATCATGGTGCTGAGCATAAATGTATCAACTGTATTGAGCATGGAATGGAGCTTACGGTGGAAAATGTAAAGAAAAGCTCCAAACAGCACAAACGCTGTGGAACCAGCTTCTTATTAATTGTGTTTCTGGTTAGTGTGGTAGTATTTATGTTTATTCATTTTGACTCCAGACTGTTGCAGATTGTGTGTCGCTTGTGCCTGGTTCCTGTGATTGCAGGTGTTTCTTATGAGTTTATTCGCCTGGCAGGAAGATTTGACAATGCACTGGTGAACACATTAAGCAAACCGGGACTATGGCTTCAGAATCTTACCACCAAGGAACCGGATGATGATATGATTGAGGTTGGAATTGCTTCGGTAGAAGCAGTATTTGACTGGAAGAAATTCCAGGAGGAGAATAAGGAGTCATTCTCATGACATTAAAGGAAGCGTGGCAGTCTGGAATTCATCAGCTGGAGGAAGCTGGAATTACAGAAGCACAGCTGGATGCCTGGTATTTATTAGAGCATGCAGCCAAAATAACAAAAGAATATTATTATCTTCATATGGATCAGGAACTGAATCAGGAACAGCAGCTGGCTTATGAGGAAACCATGAAGAGAAGGGCAGGGCATGTACCATTACAGTATTTAACTGGAGAAACGGAATTTATGGGACTTCCCTTTAAGGTGAATCCCAGTGTGCTGATTCCCCGGCAGGATACGGAGCTTCTAGTAGAAGAAGCACTCCGAATTTTGCAGGCAGGCAACCAGGTATTAGATATGTGTACCGGAAGTGGCTGTATATTAATCAGTCTGTTGAAGCTGTGCCCTGGAATTATGGGAGTTGGCGTAGACATTTCCCGCCAGGCATTAAATACAGCGATGGAAAACGCCAGAATGAACCAGGTTCAGGCTCAGTGGGAGCGGAGCAATTTATTTGCCCACATTGATGACAGATATGACGTGATTGTATCCAATCCCCCCTATATTCCCAGTGATGTTATTCCCCAGCTAATGCCTGAGGTAAGGGAATATGAGCCAATACAGGCATTAGATGGAACAGAGGATGGATTGGAATTCTACCGTAGAATTATTGCAGAGGCACCCAATCATTTAACAGAACAGGGCTGGCTTTTGTTTGAGATTGGGTATAATCAGGGAGAAGCAGTAGTTTCCCTGATGTTAGAAGTAGGCTTTTGTGATGTGCAGCTGATAAAGGATTTGTCCGGAAATGATCGGGTCATCAAGGGACATTTGTAGCTGTGCCTTCTGTATAGATAGAAAGAAGAAAAACAATCGGAGGAAAAGAACATGTTTGATAAATTAGAAGATTTAATAATTCGTTATGAAGAAATTATGAGTATG
>CAZYYO010000074.1:0-10432 GCA_964650965.1 uncultured Lachnospiraceae bacterium
GGTGGTACGGGAACAATGGGATATATGTTTGGCGGATGGACGCTTATAGCAGCGGCACTGTCAGCCATGATATATAAATTAAAAAAGAAATTCATTCAATTAGAAAGGGAAGGAAAACAATGAAGAGAGTGAAAGCAATGAAAAGAATTCTTGCATTAGCGCTTGCCGTGGTAGTGGTTCTCACCATGAACATGACGGTATTTGCAGACAATGAAGGAACAACGCCTACTTACGCTATTACAATTACAAACGAAGAAACAGGACACACATATGAAGCATACCAGATATTTAAGGGGGATTTGAGTTCGGCGGGTGTCCTATCCAATATTGAGTGGGGAGCCGGAGTAACGGATGCTGGCAAATTAGCACTTGGGAATGCAGCAGATAAGGCGAAATCATTAGAAAATGCATCGGCAGCAACTGTAAGAGAATTTGCAGAGAAGATGAATGGTTATCTAGGTACTCCTTCTATAAGTGTGAATACTGCTACAACGAAGAATGAGTACAAAATGGATGGCTTGGAAGCCGGTTACTATTTAATCAAAGATAAGGATGCATCAATGGATGAGCAGGATGGTTCTTACACCTCCTTTATCTTACAGGTTACTAATAAGAATCAAGTCGTAAATGCAAAAGCTGATAAGCCTACGGTTGTTAAGAAGGTTATGGATATCAATGATTCAACAGGAGCAGTGACAGATTGGCAGGATTCGGCAGATTATGACATTGGAGATGATGTACCATTTCAGTTAACGGCGACACTTCCGAACAATGTGGATAAATATGATACTTACCAAATTGTATTCCATGACACTTTATCAGCTGGATTTACTTATAATACGGATCTTGCCGTTTATATGGATGGCGTTAATGTTACATCAGAGTTTGATTCAGATGTTGTATCAACGGATGCGGGAACAGCCCTGACATTTTCCTGTGATGATATGATAGCATTGGGTGCCAAGAATGGGTCAAAGGTTGTGATTACTTATACGGCAGAGCTGGATGAAGACGCAGTGATTGGCGCTGCTGGTAATCCAAACAAAGTATACTTGGAGTTTTCCAACAATCCAAACCATGAGGGAGAGGGAACTGGTAAAACCCCTGAGGATAAAGTTATTGTATTCACGTACAAAGTAGATATCAATAAATTTGATGAAAATGAGAAGTCCCTGGAAGGCGCTGCTTTTCAATTAGAGAAGCTTATAAAGGGCACAGAAGGTAAGGAAGATCAGTGGGTTCTAGTAAAGGAATATAAAGTGGCTGCCGGCCAGACGACTTTTGAATTTAAAGGAATAGATGATGGCACTTATCGGTTAACCGAGACGGTAACACCACAAGGCTACAACACCATTGATCCAATTGAATTTATTGTGAAAGCAGAGCATAAGGAGACGTCAGATGATCCAATGTTAATCACATTGACTGGGAATAAAACAAATGGGGATGTGTTTGTGATTCCAGAGACAATTGAAGGCACGGACACTCCAACCGGTACGATGTCAGCAAATGTAATCAACCATTCCGGTTCAACACTGCCATCCACTGGTGGAACAGGTCGCGTTCTCCTTTACACAGTTGGAGCGATTCTTGTGGTTGTGGCAGGAATTGTGTTAGTTGCTAAGAAGAGAGCTGCCAAATAGATATCAATGAGAACATGATATGAAATTTATCCAGGGGAGCGTAAGCTCCTCTGGGATACAACCATAAGGAGTACACTGTGAAAAAGCATTTTTCCTCAATGATATTAAGTATGATTATAATCGCAGGGCTCTCCTTATTGCTGTATCCATCAATCAGTGATTACTGGAATATGTTCCACCAGTCCAGATCCATTGCACAATATACAGAAGCCGTGGATCAGCGGGGGGAAGAAGAAAAAGAACAGATGCGTAAAGCGGCAGAGGCTTACAATGAGGCACTGAAACAAAAACCAAACCGCTGGGAGCTGTCCGAAGAGGAATACAAAGAATATGAAAGCCTTCTTGACGTGTCAGGTACAGGAATAATGGGATATATTGAGATTCCTGGTCTCCAGGTGGCAATTCCCATCTATCATGGCATCGACCAGGAGATTCTGCAGATTGCAGTGGGGCATATCGAAGGAACCTCCCTTCCCATTGGAGGACTTGGAACCCATTCGGTCATTTCGGGACATCGAGGATTGAAATCTGCAAAGCTTTTTACCGATCTGGATCAGCTGGCAGAAGGAGACATTTTCAAGCTGAGTGTTCTGGGAGAGACATTGACTTATCAGATTGACCAGATACATATTGTGCTCCCAGAAGAATTGAATGATCTTCAGATTGAGGAGAATAAGGATTATTGTACACTGCTGACCTGCACTCCATACGGGGTGAATACCCACCGTTTGCTGGTGCGAGGGCATCGAATCGCAAATGAGGAGGAAGCCATGCTGCTTATGCAGGATGCAGAAGTGGTGCCACCGCTTCAGGAAGCCGCTATTGTGATGGTACTTCTTTTAGCCATCTACATTCTTCTAAAGATATTTGGAAGGCGTGTGAACTGGGATTATATGTTTGATAGATTAGCTACAAAAATAAGGAGTGGAATATATGAAAATCATAAGAAAAGTAAACAGAAGTAAATATCTGCTGCTCCTTTTGGCGATTGCCTTTGTGAGTGTGATTGTGCCGCAGCTACTGGTTCATGCCAATGAATATATTGAGAAAGACCGCAAAGGAACAATACAAATAGAGGTTGGAGAAGCGGATAAGTTCGCCGAATTGAAAAACTACCACATTGATACGAGCATTTATCAGCTGGCTACCGTTGACAGGAACGGATACTTTACGGTTTTAAAGGAATACTCCAATTTACAGCCATTATTGGATGAAGTAAGGGATAAGAAGCAGTCAAAGGAATGGGAGACGGTGCTGCAGCAGGCACTAAGTGAGGTAGAAGGACAGAAAGCAGATGCCCGGGTTGCGGTGTCAGGAGGAACAGGGCAATCTGAAAGTCTAGCCACAGGTTTATATCTTATTACAGCAGAGCCTATGGATACGGAAGAATATCACTATGAATTCACAGCGGGTCTGGCAGCGCTTCCGAACAATGAATTTCGCGCTACAGGAAAAGGGAGTGATACTTGGCAGTACGATGACATAGAAGTGATGCTAAAGCCTACAAGAATACCGCTTACTGGGAATTTTACAATTACCAAAACACTGCAGTCCTATAATCCCGAACTGGGGAAGCCGCTGTTTGTATTTTCTGTGGAAGCAGTAAAGGAGGAGGAGACGGTATACAGCGACATCATATCGCTGGCCTTTGACAATGCTGGGCAGAAGACCGCCAGGATAACCGGAATTCCAGCAGGAGCAAAGGTGACGGTTACGGAAGTATATTCAGGGGCGGGATATCAGATCACTTCTAATCCGGTTGTCACAATTGATCGAATCATTGCCAATGAGACAAAAGAGGTATCCTTTACAAATGATACGGATGGAAAAATCAAATATGGAACAGGAATCGTGAATCATTTCGCATACGATGGAACAGGATATACCTGGTCACAAATTGAGGATAACACAAATCAGGAGAATGGATATCCGGCAGTGGAATAGAGGGATGCCAATGACAGTAAGACGGGATACACAATAGAAAGGAATCGTATGAAGATGTTTTGGAATAAGCGCAGCAAATTAATAGGCCATCATCGAAGTATCATGTTCATGGTATTCCTTGCTTTGATCATGATTGCAGCAGCTTCTGTACCTGGTACTCTTGCGTATTTTACAACCTATGCCACTGCAAAGGGCGGCGTACCAATTACACTGGGGGCGAAAACAAAGGTAAAAGAAGAATTTAAGAATTGGGAGAAATCCATTCAGATTGAAAATACAGGGGAGACGGATTGCTATGTCCGTGTGAAAATCATTGCGGCAAGCCAGTTTCAGATTACCGCAACTGGAAACCATTGGACAGATGGCGGAGATGGATATTGGTATTACAGTGAAGTCTTACCGACTGGGCTTGTGACGGAGGATGAATTAAAGGCATCCATTACCGTTGCCAAAGAAGTGAAGACCAGTTTCAATGTTGTAATAGTTCAGGAATGTATTCCGGTAAGCTATGATGAGAATGGAGAGCCAACAGGTGTACTTCAGGCAGACTGGAATCAGGCGAAGCAGGTGGTGCAAGAGGAGGAGATGAAATGATGAAAAAGAGAATTTCCATTCTCCTGGCTGCAGTATCTTCCCTGCTATTAGTGGGAAGCGTTGTGGGAAGCGCTCGGGCAGCTCTCTTATATTACAGCGAAGATTATGTGGCCCAGATGGATGTGAAATCAATCGGAGTATCCTTAGTTGAGAATGGGGACAGCATAAGCTGGAGAGATTATTTGCATAAGGATGATGCCTGGAATCAGGATTCAGGAGTCCTTCTTTCCAATTTGTTAGCCAAAGGGGAAACACTTGTCTTAAACAAGAAGTATAAGGAAGAATTGTCTGTTAGAAATAGCGGAACCATCGATGAATATGTGCGTGTGACGGTGAATCGGTATTGGGTGGAGCAGGAGCCGGATACCGGGGAAGCCTCCGGCAATAAGCGGATGGATTTGGACCCAGCGTTGATTCAGGTGCATTTTCCAGAAGAAAATGGCTGGCTTGTTGACCCAAAGAGCAGTACAAATGAGAGAACAGTTCTCTATTATCACAAAATCCTAAAGAGTGGTGAAACAAGTCCACTTTTCGCAGATACCATCTCAATCAATGACAAAGTGGCGCAGATTGTATCCAAGGAGCAGACCACTGACGAGAATGGATATACGATAATCAAATCAATTTACGAATATGATGGGGTACAATTTATGCTTCAGGCAGATGTGGATGCAGTCCAGACCCATAATGCCAGGGAAGCCATTGGCAGCGCCTGGGGTGTGGAGGCTTCCATCGCAGAGGATGGAACATTGAGTTTAGAATAAGGAGAGCAAAATGAAGAGATTGATTGCATTTTTCGTATTGTCTTTCCTTATATTAGGAATGACAAATACCGTGTACGCAGAGAATTCTGCAACGAAAACCGAATCTGTAATATTCAATGGTAAGAAAATGGAGAGTTCTTTTTCCTCCTCGAAGCTGGCGGCATCCGTTATGGAGATGCAGCCGGGAGACACTGTGAATTTTGCCATAAAGATATCAAATGAGGGAGACTTTACAACCGATTGGTATATGTCCAATACAGTTCTTCAGAGCTTGGAGGATGCACAGAAGGTGGCAGAAAATGGAGGCTATGCCTATCTTCTGACATATCAGAATCAGGCTGGAACTGACACAGTGCTATATGACAGCCAACAGGTGGGCGGTGAGAAAATAAGCAGTGCCGGGGAAGGGTTAAGTGAGGCAACGGATTCGCTGGATAGCTTTTTCTTCCTGGACCGTTTGCCAAAGGGGGACACTGGCTTGGTTTGCCTTGCAATTGGGCTGGATGGTGAGAGTCAGGGCAATATCTATCAGGATACCCTTGCTCGGCTGATGATGAATTTTGCAGTGGAGGATGTACCAGATGACACAAAGAAACCGCCAGAGAAGGGAACCCCAGTGACACAGAAAGACTTCACTTCTTCAACGGGTGCGGTACAAACAGGGGATATCTGGACATGGGGAGCAGTCATTGCATTGGTTCTTGGTGTGATATGCATAGGGGGAAGCTGTCTGTGCCAAAGGAAAAAGAGGAGCGTGACAAAATGAGAAAAATTCGATTAATAGGAATCTTATTATGCACATTCGTCCTTTTCCTTCTTCAGGGGAAAATGCAAACCATGGCGGCAGAATATACATTTACAGTTCGAATCTATGCAGGGAATCAAGGAACCATTATGGATATGTCGGATCTGAACGTGGTTTCTAAGAATCCCGCTCAGGTTCAAATCACGAAGGATGCTTCGAAGATTGTGATCACGGGCTTATCCTATGAGGACCGTGTGACTTATCAGGCACAGAAATCGGTTCGAGTTCCAGACACAAGCAAGTACTATGTAAGAGGATTCCGCCTAAGTGGGCGGGATAATGGAACCATTGCGAAATATGCATCCTTTGTTGTGACAGAGAGCCAGGATTATGTGGTGGCATACGGAATCAAAGGGGATGTGACTCAGTACACAGTTACCTATAAGGATGAGCAGGGGAATACCCTTGCCCCAAGTCAGACCTATTATGGAAATGTAGGGGATCTGCCAGTTATGGCATATACCTATCTGGATGGGTATATCCCATCCGCTCGGAATATCTCAAGGGAGCTTAAAGCAGATTCCTCCAAGAACTTGTTCGAATTCATCTATACCTTAAGGCCGGGGACAGAGACCGGGAACCCGCCGGCGGAGAATCCGCAAGCAGTTAAACCACAGGAGAATCCAGAAGCCCAGGCTAATCCATCAGGGCAGCAGGGAGCGGGGGCAGGTGGTATTGGAAATGAAGCTGCAGCAAATATTGCAGGTGCAGCTAATGGCGCAGATGCAGCGAATATTACAAATGCAGCTAATCCTGGAAACGAGGAGAATGCACTCAACGAGCCAGAGGTAAATGAGAGCAATTCAGAAACAGAGATTCAGGAACCAGAGGTCCCAAGAGCCAGCAATCCGGATACAGAGATTGTGGATGAGAAGGTTCCACTTTCTGGGCGGGTTACAGAGAATGGGATGCTAGCGCCAATGGTAATCGGTGCAATTTCAGCACTGGTTTTGGCAGTGCTAATCATCTTGTTCTTCTGGAGGCGCAGGAGAAAGAAGAATGCCGTTTCCAATAAGAAAACGAAAAATGAATAAAGGAATGGCTTGTAAAAGAAAGGCATGTAAGGGAAAGGCATGTAAGGGAATGGCATGTAAGGGTATGGCATGTAAGGGGATGCATATGCTTGGAAATATTCTTCTGGTTCTTATGATTTTGTTTTGTGTTCCCATCACAGTGCCAAGAATCTTGGGACATCAGATATACCATGTGATTAGCGGCAGCATGGAGCCAGCCATTCCAATGGGAAGCTTAGTCTATACAGCTCCCATTGCACCGGATGAAATAAAGCCAGGTGATGTGATTGCCTTCTATTCCAAGGAATCTCCCACCGCAATCACACACCGGGTGGTGGAGCATCTTGCCGAGTCAAAAGAATATATCACCAAGGGTGATGCAAATGAGAAGAAAGACCGCGACCCAATTCCATATGACAATTATATTGGAAAGGTGACACTGCATGTTCCATATTTCGGATATTGGTTTGCGATATTTACATCTTCCCTTGGAAAAATCATGGCTGGAGCTATCATCGCGTTATGCATTTTCTTACATCTGATTGCAAATCGTATGGAGAAAAAGAAGGAATTTTGAAAGACATAATTAGAAATAATCTCATATAAGCCCTCGTTTTGTGGTATGCTATACATAGATGCACAAAGTGCATGCAAAAGAGGATACTATAGAATGTAAGAGAATGGCAGCGGATTCACAAGTTGGATGGCTGCGAGGTAGCAATATGAGAAAAGATAAGTTCGATGAAAGAAAAAAGATGGTATATGAATTCATCTGTGATGACATGTATGTACCAATGAAAATTAAAGAGATGTGCATTGTACTTGGGGTTCCAAGGGATCAGAGAGAGGATCTAGTGGAAATCTTAAACCAGCTGATGGCAGAAGGCAAGATTGAGATAAGCAAGCGTGGAAAATACACGAAAGCCGAGAGTAAGATTATCGCTGGCGTGTTTACCGCACATCCAAGAGGCTTTGGATTTGTAACCATCGAAGGGGAAGCAGACGACATCTTCATCCCGGCAGATAAGATAAACGGAGCCATGCACATGGATACGGTGCAGATCTCCATATCGCCGGCTACCACTGGAAAACGCAAAGAGGGTGCGGTAGTCAAGGTCTTAGAACGTGGCATGAACCAGGTGGTATGTACCTATGAATCCAGCAAGAATTTCGGATTCGCAGTTCCAGATAATCCAAAGTTCGGATCAGACATCTTCATCCCACTGGAACGCTCCAAAGGCGCAGTGGCAGGGCACAAGGTGGTTGTTGAGATTACGAATTATGGCAAGAACGATAAGAAACCAGAGGGAAAAGTCGTAGAGATTCTTGGACATATCAATGATCCAGGAACCGATATCTTATCCATTGTCCGTGCTTATGATCTTCCAGTGGAATTCTCTGAGAAAATCATGAACCAGGTGGAAAGAGTGGCAAGCGAAGTATCCGATGCAGATATGGCAGGTAGAATGGACATCAGAGACTGGCAGATGGTTACCATCGATGGCGAGGATGCGAAGGATTTAGATGATGCGGTATCGCTGACCATGGAAGAGGAGAATTACATCCTTGGCGTTCATATTGCGGATGTATCCAACTATGTGCAGGAGCATAGCGCCTTGGATGTAGAAGCGTTAGACCGAGGCACCTCCGTGTATCTTGTAGACCGTGTAATTCCTATGCTTCCACATAAGTTGTCCAATGGAATCTGTTCTCTGAATCAGGGGGAGAACCGTCTGGCATTAAGCTGTATTATGACCATTGATCCAAAGGGAGAGGTCATCGACCATAAGATAGCAGAGACTGTAATTAAAGTGGACAGGCGAATGAGCTATACCTCCGTTAAGAAAATCTTAGAAGAGCATGATCCAGACGAAATCAAAGAATACGAAGCGCTTGTGCCAATGTTTGAGCGGATGCAGGAGCTGGCATCACTTCTTCGGAAAAAACGTATGAAGCGCGGCTCCATCGACTTCGATTTCCCAGAGACAAAGGTTATCCTAGATGACAAGGGCAAGCCAATCGATATCAAACCATACGACCGCAATGTGGCAACGAAGATTATCGAGGACTTCATGCTGATTGCCAACGAGACCGTGGCTCAGGATTATTTCTGGCAGGAGATTCCATTTGTATATCGTACTCACGATAATCCTGACACAGAGAAAATCCATAAATTAGGAACCTTTATCAATAACTTTGGTTATACAATTCACATTGGACAGGACGAGATTCATCCAAAGGAATTACAGAAGCTTCTTATGAAAATAGAAGGCTCACCAGAGGAACCGCTCATCAGTCGACTGACACTGCGTTCCATGAAGCAGGCGAAGTATACCACAATCAACTCTGGTCATTTTGGCCTGGCAACCAATTATTACTGCCACTTCACCTCACCAATCCGCCGTTATCCGGACTTACAGATTCACAGAATCATTAAGGAAAGCTTGCGGGGAAGAATGAATGGCAAACGAATGGAGCATTATGAGAAGATACTTCCAGATGTGGCAACCCATTCCAGCAAAATGGAACGGCGTGCAGATGAAGCAGAGCGCGAGACAGTGAAGCTGAAGAAAGTAGAGTTCATGGAGAGTCATGTTGGCGAGGTATTCGATGGTGTGATCTCTGGTGTAACGGAATGGGGATTCTTTGTAGAACTTCCAAATACCGTAGAAGGTCTGGTGAGAGTGGCAGATATCAAGGGTGACTTCTATCATTATTATGAAGATACCTATGAGCTTGTTGGAGAAGTAACAAACAAGCGCTACAAGCTGGGGCAGAAAGTGAAGGTTGAGCTTGCTGCAACAGATAAGATCATGAGAACCATTGACTTTGTGCTGGCAGACGAGAGCAATGAGGAAGATGACACACACGCAGAGGTATAGAAAATGTAGTGAATTATTAATTTTTTCAAAATTAAACCCACAGTTTATTGCTTTTTCTCACAGAATCATATATTCTATAGTTCGGGCAAGGGAAATACACCGAACCCGAACATAGAATATTTCAACAATTTCCGGGAAGGAGGAATAATCTTGGGAAAAGAGAGTAAGAAATTAATAGCGAACAACAAAAAAGTATTCCATGATTATTTCCTGGAAGAGACTTATGAAGCTGGCATCAGCCTG
Source organism: uncultured Lachnospiraceae bacterium (assembly GCA_964650965.1). GTDB lineage: Bacteria > Bacillota > Clostridia > Lachnospirales > Lachnospiraceae > CAZYYO01. Next base: position 9,889 of record CAZYYO010000074.1, read on the forward strand.
GCAGGGACAGAAGTGAAGTCCATGCGAATGGGCAAGTGCAGTATTAAAGAGTCCTTCATCCGTGTGGAGAATGGTGAGATCATTATCTATGGAATGCATATCAGTCCTTACGAGAAGGGGAATATCTTCAATAAGGATCCACTGAGACCTAAGAAGCTGCTTCTTCATAAGAGAGAAATTGAGAAGCTTATGAGCAAGATGGCAATCAAGGGCTATACAATCGTACCGGTTGAGGTGTACTTCAAAGGAAGTCTTGTAAAAGTGGAAATTGCTCTGGCAAAAGGTAAGAAATTATACGACAAGCGCCAGGACATTGCAAAGAAAGACCAGAAGAGAGAAGCAGAAAGAGATTTCAAGGTTCGCAATCTGGGCTAGGCACGTAATCAGCCAATCAATGATTACAACAAATTAAATAAGGGCTAGTAAAGGTTTCGACGGGGCATTTGCAGCTGGAGAAGCGAGTCGCATGCGATGCGTTAAATGGCAAAATTAAATTTAAACGCTAAAAACGAAAATTTAGCTTACGCAGCCTAGTCTGCGTTGT
>CAZYYO010000075.1:0-10344 GCA_964650965.1 uncultured Lachnospiraceae bacterium
TGGCACGGGAATACCAAGGATATCTAATTTCCTTCTATAGCCCCAAGGGAACCAGCCCCCTGCCCCAGCCACATCACTTACACCGCTAAATGGTCCAAGGTACTTGACCGTTGATGACGATAATATCGATACCATTTCAAGCCCGGAGCTACGGATTCCTCTTATGGCCACGGCAAACGGTAGAGGTCGCTGGCACAAGCAGCAGGTGCTGTTGTCCCTATAGCAGGAAATTAGATATTCTTGGTATTCCGCCCTAGTCAGCAATTCGCAGACAGGACGTCTGCGAAAGGCTTAAACTGAGCCATGGATGGCGAATTTAAGCCGGTTGCGTGGTCCGACTCCCCATCCCCACGCCCGGAATACCTAGCATATCTTATTTCCGAATACGGGGACAACCGCAACTGCTGCTTGTGCCAGCGCCCTCTCCCGCTTCCCCCGCCCATAAAAATCCCCCACAGGCAGATAAAACTCACTCCATCCACCCATGAGGGACAATCCTAATACTATTTTATATTACCTATCTACTGCTGCTCTAAATACTCCGCAATACTCTTTTCAAAGAATGGTGTCCACCAATCCAGATAACCTGCACGGTCAGGATGGATACCATTGGCCATGTAATAATCATATTTATCAATATTAACATCCAGATTATTCCACATATCGATAACACCAATGCCCCACTTCTTCTGAAGCTCTAAGGTTGCATCTACCATCTTCTGATACTGGTCGCTGTCGTACTTGGTTCCTGTATAGAACATGACAGGGCATCCATAATTCTGATCTGCATAGGCAATGATATATTCCATTGCACCAATAACCGTTGTAGTATCAAAATCTTCTATATTCTTGGAATCACTGATTTCTCCCAGTGGCTGTCCTGTGGTAGCATCATTTGTTGATAGCTGACATATAAATAAGTCTGCTTTCTGTGGCTCAATATTTGCTTTCATTCTGGCAATATAGGAGACGTCTCCGTTGTCTACCAATGTGGTACCAGATACGGCTTCCTTTACATAAGTAATGCCATCTCTTGCTGCCATATATTCTACGAAGGAAACCGCATTACTGTTGCTTCCATAAGTAACGGATGAACCTAAGAAAATAATCTTCTTTCCCTTTAATGGAGAATCAGACAAAGCCTCTACATTTGCCGGATCATACTGAGGCAATGCATTGATTTCTTCAATCTCTCCATCATGAAGGATTTCTACCATTCGGCTTTCAATATATGGTGTGTAAAATTCCAGATATCCCTGTGCTGTTGGATGGGTATCATCTGCCATATATGCGTCGAAATTCTTGTCCTTTTTATCCAGATTGTACCACAGATCAATCATACCAACATTGGTCATCTTGGTCTTTAACTGCCAGCCCAGCTGTACCACATCATTTACCTTCTTATCGCCGTTATCAATACTGGTAAGAAGTGCTACCGGACACTGATAGGTCTCCTGCACATAAGTAATCATATACTGCAGAGAGCCTGCAATTGTCTTGGTATCGAAGTCATCCTTATTGGTGGATTCTACCACTTCTCCTACCTTATTACCGGCATCTACGTCTTCATTTGCCAGTTCAATCACAAACAAATCAAACTTGGCATCTTTATCCATTTTTTCCAGTCGGGTAATGTAAGAGTCCTTATCGGTTCCTACCATAGTACTGCCATCTACCGCTTCCTTCACACAGGTGCCTTCATTTCTCTTGGCAATATACTCCGGGAAGGAAACCCCATCGCTTTTACTTCCTTCCGTAACTGAGGAACCCAGGTATGCAATATTTAAGCCTGTTAATGCATTTTCCTTCTGAACCGCTACAGAGTCCACGGAATAATCTCCCTTGGAATCATCCTTGGATGCAGAATCCTTACTACCACATCCTGTAAGCATTGCCGTCCCCATCAGCATGGTAAATGCTGTGGCAAGACTTACCACTTTCTTTAAACTTCCTCTTTTCATAGTAACCTCCTTTAAATTTGTCATATATGTTTCTATTATAATTCAAGTTTTACAACATAACTAATACATTTATTGTGTTGCTTATAACAGAAATGTTATATGTTTATTTAGGGGCGACGTGATGTGGCTGGGGCAGGGGGCTGGTTCCCTTGGCGATATGCGGAAATAAGATATGCTAGGTATTCCGGACGTGAGGATGGAGAATGGACCACGCAAGCGGCTTAAATTCGCCATCCATGGCTCAGTTTAAGCCTTTCGCAGACATCGTGTCTGCGAATTGCTGGATGGCACGGGAATACCAAGGATATCTAATTTCCTTCTATAGCACAAGGGAACCAGCCCCCTGCCCCGGCCACATCACTTACACCGCTATATGGTCCGCAAAGGGATGAACCGCCAGTTATGATGAGAGAGGTTAAAGTTGAAAATATGGTCTTTATTGTTATAGCAATCTTCAAGGTGGGTTGTGGTAACTGCTCCTGCCGAAACGAACGATGTTGATACCATTTCAAGCCCTAAGCTACGGATTCCTTTATGTCCACGGCAAACGGTAGACGAAGCTGGCACAAGCAGCAGTTGTGGTTGTCCCTATAGCAGGAAATTAGATATCCTTGGTATTCCGTCCCAAGTCAGCAATTCGCAGACAGGACGTCTGCGAAAGGCTTAAACTGAGCCATGGATGGCGAATTTAAGCCGGTTGCGTGGTCCTCTTCCCATCCTCACGTCCGGAATGCCTAGCATATCTTATTTCCGAATATGGGGACAACCACAACTGCTGCTTGTGCCAGCGCCCCTCTCCCGCTTCCCCCCGCCCATAAAAAAATCCCCCACAGGCTGATTGTGACTTCTCACATCAACCCACGAGGGATTCACCTTCATTATTCAGGACCTATTTCGTCTTACTCCACCGTGATATCCACAACCTGCTCCACAACTCCATCTGCAGAAACCGTAACTCGAATATTACCTGCCTCATACCCAGCACGAACAGCTGCCAGGGCCTTGCCCAGATAGGTGGTATGGCTATCACTGTAGAAGTTTTCAGCCATATAAGGATTGGCACTTCCCAAAGCCTGGAGACTGCCGGCACCTTCTACCTTCACTGTTACCTTCTTTTCAACGGAAGACTTGGTAATTCCATTTTCACCTACCACATCAATATCGATAAAGCACAAATCCTGACCATTGGCACGAAGTACCTTCTTCTCAGGAGTTAACTTAAGACCAGTGGTTCCTAAGGCAGAAGTTAACTGTGACTCTGCCAGCTTATTTCCAGAAGCATCATAAGAGATTGCCTTGATGGTTCCTGGCTCGTAGCTAACCTTTTTAAAGAATGCTTTGTCTTCCTTTACTTTCTTCTTACCGTAAGATGTTCCATTTACCATAAGCTCTACCACTGGGGCATCGGAATATACTACAACCTTGGCTTTCTTACCTTCACAGCCTTCCCATGACCAGCTTTCCACTGCATTGGTATCTCTCCACATAGAGGCTGCTGCTTTGTCATCTGCTCTTGTATAAGGGTCTACTCCAATGGCTGGTGTATCCCGAAGTCCCCAGATAACCTTGCCCCACTGAACCTCCGGACGCTGCTTGCCGCAAATATCAATAATGCCGGCTCCGCCTGAGATAATCAGGTTACCTTTCTCCCGCTCACTCTTGTACTGAATGGTTCCAATACCGGATTCTCCCAGATAATCCCAGCTGGTCCACATAAAGTCTCCTGTTAAATATGGCAGCTTCTTCACTAATTCCCAGTTGTGATACAGCACCTTAGGTAATGTCTCGGAGCCCACCAGAACACGTTCTGGATATAAGGTTCCTTCCTTCTCATATCTTGGAGCTGCATAGTTGTATCCACTGATATCCAGATGTGTACATGCACCTTCAATGGCTTCTCCTGCCCCCTTACGAACAGAAGCCTTCTCCATCATGCCTCCCATTTTATTCATAAGAATATTGAAGAATTCACTGGTAGGCATGCTGTCCATGCTGGCACCATTTGCTTTGCCATCCCCTTCGTTGGTATACATTCCCTTGCCCTTGGCAGCCATCATGGCCAGCATAATATTAATTCCGGCAGTAACCGGGCGACTTCCGTCCATGGATCTAACGTAATCCGCCATCTCTCCACACAGCTTCTGTCCTTCTTTGGTTCCTAACTCTGAGATTTCATTTCCAATAGAATACATAATAACACATGGATGATTATAATCCTTAATCACCATAGCCTCGGTATCCTTCTTCCACCACTGACGAAACTGCTCATTACCATAATCATATGGGTTCTTATGCACTAGCCACTGGTCAAAGGATTCGTCCATTACATACATTCCCAGACGGTCGCAGGCTTCTAACATTTCCTTAGACATAGGATTATGTGCATTACGGATAGCATTAAATCCTGCTTCCTTAAGGATTCTTACCCGTCGCTCCTCTGCATCTGCGAAGTTGCAGGCTCCAAGGATGCCATTGTCATGATGGATACAGCCTCCACGAAGAAGGGTTTCTTCTCCATTTACGAAAAATCCCTTGGTACTCCAAGACAACGTACGAACGCCAAAAGCCACATTCTCCTCATCTACCATTCCATTTTCATCGGATAGAACCACCTTGCAAATGTAAAGATTGGGTGCATCTGCACTCCAAAGCTTTGCCTCCGGAATAGTCAGCTGGGCTTTCGCCTGGTTTTCCTTTACTTCCCATTTTCCCTGTGCTGCAATATGTTCTCCATCTAAGATGGTAATCTCCACGCTGCCTTCCTTGCAGTAAGCAGCGGAAACAGCAATATCAACAATCCCTGCCTTATCAGCAATCTTGGTATTGATTCTTACTCCATCCTTATGAATATGGGTCTTACCTGCAGTATATAAATTCACCTCTCGATAGATTCCACTTCCGGAATACCAGCGGCTGTTTGGGCACTGGCTGTTGTCCACTAGAACCTTGATTTCATTTTCTGCTCCGTAGTTCACCACATCATCCAGTACTACCTGAAAATTCGTATATCCATATGGCCACTCCTGCACCTTGGTTCCATTTACCAGAACGACTGCATTTCGATAGACTGCCTCAAACTCCACAATGGCTGTTTCATCCTTCCATTCCTCTGGAACCATAAATTTCTTAGTGTATACATACTTTCCTCCTGGAAAATAACCATTGGCTCCTCCGGCTGTGCTGTCCTTGCTGCGCTTTTCATAAATCATGGCATCATGAGGCAGGTTCACCACCTGAACTGCTCCCTCTGGTGCGTTATCTTCTCCTTTGTAGAATTCCCATCCTTGATTAAAATCTACTTTTTTCATTTCCTTCTCCTCCAATTTGATTTCTCAGTATGTTTCTTCACCCACGGATAACATTTAATCTCATTATAAAATGTAGCTCTATCCTTCGCAATATCCTATCAGCATATTTCCTATTAATTTATATCCTATTCCGACTTTTATCATCTACTTATCTTGAAAATATGGTATAATACAGAAAAATCACCTTTGGAGGTTTTATTTTGGACACAAGAAAATCATTAGAGCGCTTTCGGGATACTTTTAAAAATGAACGCTTCCTGGATATTTTATCTCCTTATATAGATGCTCAGCTGGAGAATTCCTCCCAGGTAATTTCTCCCATTCTTATTCAGGATATGGAAAATGATACCCTGCAGCATTTTCAGCTGCTTTTTCCCTATGCAATCACCTTTGAAATCGCAGATACCAATAGGAATCTCTTAACCATGTATCAGTTTGCTCCCGGAAATTACTCTTCCCTATCCTACCCTCCGGATGTTCCTGTTCTTGCCAAAAACCGCCCCCTGCATCAGCATGACTTTGTTGAAGTTATGCTGGTTCTCTCTGGCTCACTAAAGAATCATATTCAGGATAAGACCTACGTATATCAGACCGGACAGTGCTGTGTGATGAATCGCAATATCCAGCACTCGGAGGAATACACCAGTGATTTCCAGGCAGTATTTCTTATGCTTGGTCATGATTTTCTTCAACAATTCCTTCGCTGGGATATCAGCTTCCTGGGGTATGGCATCGCCCCATCTGCTCCTACCCCACTTAGCAGAATGCTGGAACTAACTCCTTCCTTTCAGAAGACCTACCTGGACTATTCTCCTTTGGTAAGCAGTGAAGAAGTATTAGCACAGACCTCAGAAATCTTCAATCATCTGATTTTAGATACCGTACAGCAGATACCTGGATTTCTTTTTCAAGTTGGGCTGCATTTAAAGAAGCTTTTTGCCCTGCTAAATGATGACCAGCTCTTTAACTGCAGCCAGATTCAGATTGATTTGTCTGGGCAGGAATTTCTGTGCACGAAAATTGAGCAGCTCTTTCTCACTCGTCACGGACGGGTATCTCGAAGCGAGCTGGAGGAGATCTTCGGCTATAATAGTGACTATATGAGCCGGCTGATCAAACAAACCACCGGCATGACACTGAATGAATATGGTCGCCAGTTTTGCCTGAAGGAAGCCATGCGTCAATTAACGGAAACGGACAAAAGCATATCCACCATTATTGCAGACCTGAGATACACCAATCACACCTATTTCTACCGTATGTTCAAAGAGATGTACGGGGTTACCCCTGGTGACATCCGAAGATCATAACGTACCGCAGAAACGTACACCTTTAGGTACACAAGAAAGAAGGCTGACACAGATTTCTCCGTGCCAGCCTTCCTTTATTTCTTATTTATTATTTCATCATTTCTTTTTTCAGCTTCTGGTCTTTTACAATGCCCCAGATACCCAGTATCATAAATACTGCTGCAAGAACATCTAATACCTTTAAGATATTTCCAACCATAGAACCTGCACTATTAACAGATGCAATTAGGCTGTCATCTCCAATCTCATTGGCATAATTAATATTCTCTGCTAATGCATTGGCATACATATATAGAATGTGCTTAGATGCATTTCTCATTGCCTGCTGATAGCTGTTAGATGAGGTTTCAAACTGCATGCTTCCAGGATTCATTCCATCCATCCAGGTATCTCCACCTGCACGAAGCATCTGATCTCCATTCATATACACATGATGATCACAGTAATCTGTAATAACAGCTCCGTCAAAGCCCCACTCATCTCTTAAGATTCCGGTAAGAAGTGCTTCACTTCCTCCTGCCCATACAGCACCAATACGGTTGTAAGAGGTCATCATACCGGTAGCACCATAATCCTCAACTAACATCTGAAATGGCTCCAAGTAGATTTCTCTTAATGCCTGCTCGCTCATCCAGGTATAGATGCTGTCTCGGTAAATATAGGACTCTCCATCATTACAGATAAAATGCTTCACCCAGCAATATACGCCGGCATGCTTAGCTCCCTGTACCGTGTTGCCACAGGCAACTCCTGATAAATAAGCATCCTCTGAATAGTACTCGTAATTACGTCCGTTAAATGGACTTCTGTGAATATTTACAGCAGGTGCATACCATCCCATGGAACCGCTTGCTGTAGTTTCCTGTCCGATGGCATAACCAATTTCCTCTAACAGCTTGGCATTCCAGCTGCAAGCTAAGGTGCTGCTGCTTGGGAATCCGGTAGTGGCTGTATTTCCAAAGAATCCGCCAAACTGAGAAGGTCCATCCTGGTCTGAGGTTGCAGTCTTACCAACACTCTTCACCTCTGCAGTATGCAGATAGCCGTGAAGTACCAGGTCTTCCATTTCCTTCATTGACATCTGGTCTAACAGGTCATCCCAACGTTCATCCTCAGGATTGGTTCCCAATTCATAGCCTACATCTGTCAGCTTCCCATCCTCTGTAAGCATCAGACCATTATCTGCTCCTGTGGTAATCTTCTCGTCCTTGTCATCAATCCATGCATTGGCCATTTCCTCTGTATACAGGTTCAATGCCTTTACAGAATCTGTCATTGCCCGGCTGTCTGTATTCTCTGCTGGGAAGGTTCCCACAAAGTCTGCTCTGCTCAGGTAGGTAATATTCTGCTGGGAATCATTTCCATCTAAGCTGACACCGTCTATGGCATCTTCCCCTGTAAATTTGTTACTTACTTCATTTCCGGTAGCAGCATCTGTCTCAACATTGATGGTATCATTTACCTTGCAGGTAAGCGCCATGTCATCTCCTGCTGCCACCGTATGTGCATCGCTGCGAAGACTGAAGATATAATCTCCTGCTTCTAACTCATAGCCTGTAAATCCATTATGATCTAAATCATAAGCATCATAGGAAGCCAAATCAGCAACATCTACCGTAAGGGTTACTTCCTGACTTTCTCCTGGCTCTATGACATCTGTCTTGGCAAATGCTGCCAGATTCACTGCTGCCTTCTCAATGCTGCCTGGGGTATAGGGTGGATTGTAATATAATTCTACAATATCCTTACCTGCTACATCTCCTGTATTGGTAACCTGTACCTTAAAGGTAAGGGTATCCTCTGACTGTAACTGACTGTCGGCCGCTGGAGCCTCTGTTACCTTCCATGAGAAGTCTGTATAGCTTAGTCCATGACCAAATGGATACTGTACAACCCCTTCGTATCCCTGTCCATATTCATTGTTGATGTCGTTCCAGTAATTCTCAGCATCTGCTGTTTCATACCATTTATATCCTACATAGATACCTTCTGCGTAATCTACGTAAGATACCTGATCGTATAATGCAGCTTCGTCTAGATTACCATTGGTAGTGGTTCCATCTGCAGGATACAAGCCTTCTGCATTGGTATAGCTTCCCACTCCTGCCTGTGCAGCATTGGCATAGCTGGCAGCACTTGCCATATCATATGCCCAGGTATCTGCAGTCTTTCCTGCGAAGGAATCCTCACCCCAGATTAATTCTGGCAAGGCTTCTGCTCCATAGGTTCCTGTCAGTCCTGCATAGACACATGCATCTACACCCTCTAAAGACTTCACTGCACCAAGCTCCATAACATTTCCTGTATTTAATACTACAACCACCTTGTCATAATTCTGGCTTACGTAGCTTAGTAAATCCAGCTCCTCTGTGGAGAACTCCAGCTGCGTCTTGGTATCATCTTCTACAATTTCTCCGTCCTTGGTTGTTCTCTTATACTGCTGCTGAGTAGCATCATTACTTTCTCCATTCCAGCGTCCAATAACAACGAAGGCTGTATCGGAATAGGATTTTGCATCCTCTAACATCTGTGCTGAATAATAATTGGTATCTGTAATTGCCGGCTCATACAAACGTGCCGTCTGCTCTGGCCACGCTCCCAGCGTACGATTATATTCTCTGGCTTCCTGGAAATCCTCGTACATATTGGTTAAATCTTCATTGTATTCGATTCCATAACTATCTAATGCCTTAAGAAAATCGGTTTTTACCTGAGCAACTCCACCAGAGCCTGAACCTCCGCCAAGCCATTCTGTGGATGCCCATCCAAATACATTTACCTTGTTGGTATCCTTGGTTAATGGCAATGTAGCATTCTTATTTTCCAATAATACTGCACTGTCCTTCTCTGCATTTACAGATAACACCTTGGAATCCTTTGTAACCTCTTCTAAATCCCCACTGGCAGCGGTACTGCTGCTTAAGTAAGAATCCATCATACTTCCCATCATATTTACTGCCACATTAGCAGCTACTACCACCGCCAGGAACACACATGCCAGTGCCATTCCCACTTTACGTCTGGTAGAATGTGGTCGTTTTACCTTGGATGCTTTATCCTTGTTCATTCTTCCAACTTCCTCCTTCTATCGGGGCAGACGGATTTTGTCTTACCCAGCTTTATTTATGCTAGAAGTATAACGAATAAATGACCCAAGGATGTGTAAACTTCCTAATCGGTAATTTTTCTGCATAAATGGTAAATTTCTCTATGTATTTATGGACGGAAATACAATTGTCACACGGAAAACATGAGGCTTGGCATCTATCTCCATAGAGCCATGATATTTTGCCACTATTTTCTCCATGCTCCTTAATCCATATCCATGCAGGCTTTGGTCTGCCTTTCTTGTACGAAGTCTGCCCTAATGATATGAGAGATTACCATCATAACAATTCTCCACATCCAGGGTCACCACGCCTGCCCGCTTCGCCAAGGTTACATTGATGACCCGTTCTTCTATTGCTTTAACCTGCCTGCAGGCCTCAATTGCGTTATCCAGAATATTTCCCAGCAGGGCATAAATATCTCCAATTGCCATATGATTTAACAGACTTCCATCTGCCATACAGGTCCACTGGATATCATTTTCCCGGCACAGAAGTCCTTTTTCCGTCAACACCGTATCCACTGCCTCATTTCCTGTACGAAAAATAGTATCATAAATCAATACGTCTTTCTCCAGCTCTTGAAGCAAATCTTCTTTCTCTGGACAGTCAGGTGTCCTTCGCAGCATGCCAATCTGGTGCTTTAAATCATGACTCT
>CAZYYO010000076.1:0-10291 GCA_964650965.1 uncultured Lachnospiraceae bacterium
AGGTAGAATCTGCTGTTGCGTTGAAGGAAATAACGGTACCTGGTTCTACATTTTTGATGGTATAATTTCTTACATCATTTTTAACCATATCTAAATTAGATGTAAGATTGGTTGTAATGGTATTCTCTCGAATGATAAAATCTTTAACTGCATCTGTTTCATCTACTGTAACCTTGCAGCTATACTCCAATCTGCTGCCGTCATAGGCGGTAGTGTATTGAGCTTCTGTTCCCAATACTGTCTTGCTTACATCTGAAGTCAAATACCATTGGTAGGTAACAGACGAATCCGGTGCCGGTGCTGCACCCACACGAATATCCCCAACCTGCATAGTTACTGAATTCCCAAGGCTGTCTAATTGATTTGTTGCGTAAATATCACTGGATGACACCTTGTTCACCTTGTATTGATTGATAGATACTGGTTCTCCGACTCTGGCGTTTTCCTGAGCCATACTGGAAACTGGGCTCATTCCCCACAACAGGGCAAAGCTTAAAAGTGCTGCAACTACTTTTTCATCTTCATGTTTTTTTCTCCTTTTGTACGTTACCTCTTCTCTTCTTGTATGGTACCTGCTGCCCTTCATCCTTCTATCTCAGACCGCATGTACTTTATAAAAGTAGTATAGCAATTATGCTTTTTCCTTGCAATTATTTATTTCATCTCCTGCTTGCTGATTTCTCCTAATACTTCCAGGCTTTTCTTGGGATATCGCTTCTGGGTCTTGCGGTCCACAGCAATCAGTCCAAAGGTCTTGTCGTAGCCTGCCTGCCACTCGAAATTATCTAAGAGACTCCAATAGCAATACCCTTTTACCGGAACGCCCTCTGCTGCCGCTTCCTTCACACCTGCCACTGCTTTGGAAATGTAATCGCATCTTCTGGAATCATCTCCAATTCCAATTCCATTTTCCGTAACAATTAATTCTCCTGGAAATTCTGTAGCTACCCGACGCAGTACATGACCAATAGCATAAGGATAATCCTCGTAGCCCATCTGGGTCTGCGGACTTCCCTCTGGAGAGCCCAGACTTCCACTGGCATCCACAATTTTTCTGGTATAGTTTTGCACGCCCAGAAAATCGTCATCTTGAATATAGGGAAGATACAGTTCAAAATCATCATCCCATAATTCTTTGGCAATCTGCTCTCCCCCTTCTCTCACCTGAATATCATAAAGAGACAGGGTAAGTCCCAGCTTTACCTGGGGACAAATTTCCTTAAATGCTTTTTTTGCTGCCTGATGAGCCTTCATAACATACAGTTCCTGTTCTCTGCTTCTGGGATTTAAGAAGGTATTCACTTTACCGATACCACATTTAAAATACCATGCCTCAGAAAACATCCCAAGAAGTATCTTCTTTAAATCAAAGCTGACACCAACCTGCACATCTCCCTCTTTTGCACCTTTTCCCTTGCTGGAATTTTTCTGCATCTCTTCCACAACCTTTTTCAACTGCAGTCCCATATTTGCCTCATTAATGGTAGCCACATAGGTTAGTTCACTTCCCAATTCCCTGGCGATGTATTCTGCATAACGGCCAAAGGCATCAATAACATAAGGCTTGCCCCATCCACCCTTACGGATCAGCCAGGCAGGACTGGAGAAATGATGCAGGGTGATAATAGGTAGAACGCCATGCTCCTTACAGCAATGAATCACATCGCGATAATGCTGCACCTCTTTTTGTTCAAAGTGTCCTTCTTCCGGTTCGATTCTTGCCCACTCAATGGAAAAACGATATGCACTAAGACCTGCATCTGCCAGAAGCTGAATATCTTCCTGATAACGATTGTAATGATCGGCTGCATCTAAGGATGGTTCTGTAAAGGATGAATGCTTCATATTCTCCATTGCCCAGAAATCGCTGTGGATATTATTTCCCTCCACCTGATGTGCCGATGTAGATGCTCCAATAAATAACTTACTCATAGTATTACCCTCCCATACTGTCATATGATAAATGTATCTTATACCATAATATATCAGTGTCATTCCTTTTCTTTCCACAGTCAATATGCTATACTCGTTTCGATAACAAAACACTTTGTATAATTACGATACAACACGCTATCAATTATAATATTATTTATCGGAGGTAAATCATGTCAAATTCTCCTCAATTTATCCGTACAGACAAAGCAATTATTCAAGCACTGGTTCAGCTCTTGAAGCATAAGCCCTTTGAGCAGATTACTGTACAAAACATCTTAGACGAGACTCCCGTAACCCGGGCAACCTTCTATGCACATTTTCATGACAAATATGAAATTGCAGAGCGGATGCTGGCTATCTTTCTGGAACGAAAGGATGCTCTTCTTGTGAAGCTAAATCATGAAAAGAAATCCAATTTCTATCAGCACATCATGGAAAACTGTCAGGATATTGGTGAAATTGTAGATGCACTGATGAAGATTCATACAGAAAAAGTAGACTTATATAGCATTATGCTGCAATCCTATCATGAAGAATACATGCAGCTGCAAGCAGACAACACCAAGGATGCCCCAACAGGTGCCCAACTGGAGGCAGAGGCTTCCCTATATGCCCATATGATGATATCCATACAAACCTCCTATCTAAATTATCCCACAGAACTTGTTTCCAAAGACTATAAGCTAGATGATATCCTCCTGCGCCCTTTCCTTACCATTTTGCGATTGAATAATGATAAGCAGCTGATAGAAATCATTTACAAACATATCGAAAGAGAAAATGCAAAGAGGGAAAAAGAGCTGGAAAGCATGCTCTAATAAAGCTTAAAATAGCTGGAACACCCACCATTGGATGCTCCAGCTACTTTTATTTTTCTGCTATTTTTTTCTTACAATCATACATTGGTAGGTATCCAGCTCTATTAGTCCCACGTACTGCTTTTCGGTTTCAATATCAATATAGTCTTCTGTAATGGGGACGGTAACCTGGTTGGAATGATAGTTTTGCAGGAAATACAAGCCACCTCTTTCGTTTACGGTAACGCCCTCTGGCAGGGTTCCGGCAAAGGTACATGCACAGCCGGCTTCCTTTAATATTTTCTCATACAGCCGTTCAATAAATGCATCCTCACATTCTGCCGCAATAAAATATGCCAGACCCTCTCCGTACTGATTGCAGGTTAATGCAGGGTAACCTGCATAGAAATCCTTCTGATACTCTGCCAGGACGGTTGCCTGCTCTGGATGAATCAGGGCACACAAATCTTTCACAGCGTAGGTTCTCTCTTCGGACTCTCTCTCTATGGAGTTTTTCCCGTCTGAAAATGTATCGCAAAAGCATACGCTGTTATGTACAAACTCCGGTGACACATCCATTTCTTCCGTACGAATTCCCAGCACATCCCCCAGGGGCTGACCGCCTAGGAAGCACAAGTCATTTTCATCCACTTCACCACTCCAGTAGGTGGTAATGTAGCAGCCACCCTGGGATACAAATCTGCGAACATGCTCCATATAGGAGCCTCGATACATATAATTCACTGGTGCAATAACAACCTGGTAGCCTTCTAAGGTATCATCCATATTAACCAGGTCCACATCCACGCCCAGCTTCCAAAGTGCCTTATAATAAGCCAGCCAGTAGTCATTAAATTCATGGGGATTAACCATGGCAGGAATATTTTCAAATGCCCACATATTCTCCCAGTCATATACAATAGCCACCTTGGGTTGATTACATGTGCCAAGCACCTGGGAACTGATATCCTCCAAGCGTTGTCCCAGTCTGGTTACATCACGAAACACTCGGGTATTGCCGCCATTCTTGTGATCGATTACCGCTCCGTGATATTTCTCAACACCACCACGCCCCTTGCGCCATTGAAAATACTGTACACTGTTAGAGCCACATCCAATGGCCTGAAGAGAGGACAGTTCATGCATTCCAGGTCTTTTTACCGGATTTCTTGGCATCCAGTTTACGGTAGAGGTAACACTTTCCATGAGAAGATAGGGCTGCTTCTTTAAGCTTCTAGTAAGGGTGTGATTAATGGAGGCAAGTACAGCCATGTCAGCATCATTTTCCTGAAGATGCCATCCAGGATAATTATCCAGGGAAACCAAATCCATCTCCTTTGCCCATTTAAAATAATCCAGGGGCTTAAAGCATCCCATCAGATTCACCACGGTTGGTCTGTCAGAATACTTCTTTACTGCTGCACTTTCCTCCTTGGCAAAATCCAGCAGCGTATCGCTGGTAAATCTCTTCCAGTCCAGATTCAATCCGTGAATACAGCTTTCTCCCTCCCTTGCAGGTGCCTGAATCTGATTCCAGTCGCTGTAGGTATATCCCCAGAAGCTGGTCCACCAACAGTGATTTAGTCGTTCTAAGGTATGATACCGCTCCTGTAACCAGGTCCTGAAATTCTCCTGGCAAAGGGGACAGTAGCATGCTCCGTCTCCTGCATCTCCACCGCCACCTGCATATTCATTGGACAGATGCCAGGCTATCACCCCAGGATTCCTTCCAAAACGCTGGGACAAAGCCTCATCTATCGCCCTGGTCTTAGCTCTCATTACCGGAGATGAGGCGCAGAAGTTATGACGAAGCCCGGGCTGCTTTCGATGCCCGTTAGAAAGCACCTGTTGAATTTCCTCATATTTATTTCGCATCCACCGGGGCTGTGTAGCTGAAGGTGTGGCAAGAATGGTATAGATTCCATTTTCATATAGATGATTGATGATATTCTCTAACCAGTCAAAATCATATACGCCCTCTTCTGGTTCTAGCTTCGCCCAGGAAAAGATTCCAAGACTTACACAATTAATATGGGCTTCCTTCATAAGTCGCACATCTTCTTCCAGAATCTCCGGACAATCCAGCCATTGGTCCGGATTGTAATCGCCTCCATGCAGGAGTTGATTTGGCAATGCTTTAATTTTTTCCATGTTGTCACCTCTCATTTATTCGTTAGATAAATTATGTCATTTTTTATGCTACTGGGTAAACCAATAAATCCGATACATAGTAACACAAAAGCCTGCCCATTTGTGAGCAAGCTTTGTATTCTTTAAATTCCATGGTTAAAGCATGCTTTTATGCTTCCTGTGTCATCTGCATTTCACTACTTTCCTGTGCTTCCAGCTCTGCCTTAATCTCCGGCATTCTCTCCTCTAGCTTATAGAAGTGCCACAGAAGGGCTGTAAGTAATGCACTTATCACCGGAATTCCATACATCATAAAGCGCAGTCCCCAGAAGGTAATTGGTGCTAATACGGTTGCCTCTGCATCATACTGAATCAAGGTAAGACCTACCCCTAATAATAATGAGCCTAGTGCCGCTCCGCAGCGCTTTACAAATCCATTTAAGCTCCCCATGGTTCCTTCCATTCTATGGAATCCTAAAAATTCGTTGAAAATCGCATTATCAAATAAAATCAGGTTTACTGCGTAAACACCAGGCACTGTAGCAATCAAGCTAACCAGACAACATACTACAAGCACTGGAATATTATTATAGAAGATAAAGCAAATAATTCCAACTGCAGCGGCAACCAGCTGACCAACAAAAAGAATCTGCTGTAGTCTGAATTTTTTCATTAAAGCAGGTAATATTACAAGTGCGATTACTCCCAGTGCTGACACTGCTGCAAAAACACTTCCAATACCAATATTTCCTATGATTTTATCAAAATAATAAACAGTTACTCCCATGTTACTTACAATGTTTCCAATCAAAGTAATAAGACAGAAAATCATCCAATAATGATTCTTACCAAGCATTTGAAATACTTCTTTTAATTCCAGCTTCTCATTTTCTTTCTCAGTAACTTTAATATCCAAATCTTCTTTTACAAAAATACATCTTGCAAGACCAATCAATGCCAACGGGATTGCACACATGATTGCCATATGTGTCCAGCTGGCCGGATCTTTTCCAGCATTATTGATTAACTGGGGAATGACGATACCGCAGGCAAGTCCCATGAGACTTGTAGCAATACTTCCAACGGATGTCATTCGAACAATCTGTGGATGATCAAAAGCACGAAGCATAAATACCTTTTCCCCTGCATTTAAGAAGGTGTAGAATACGGCATTTGCCATAACATACCACAAGACAATCCATGCGACCTTAGCTCCCTGGGACCAGTCTACGGGACACATAAACATGAATACTGCACATACCCAGGCTCCTACCAGGCAAATGTCATAAGGTCGTCCCTTGCCCCATTTGCTATTGGTTCTATCCACGATGTAGCCTGCAATAATGTCCGTAATACCATCAATGAATTTCGTTGCGGCAAACAATCCTCCAATAATTAACGGACTTACCTGCAATACATCGGTACAATAGAACATGATATAGCCCATTAAAAACATAAACCCTGCATCAGACAGTTCTCTGGATTCCCATGCCCAGAACTTACCTATTCCAATACGACCTTCTATCACTTTTTTCTGCTTCTTTTCTTTTTTTGACATGTTAAATTCCCCCATCATTTAATTTGAATTTTGCTTTTTGTTGATAGCTTCCTCTTTCCATAAGATAGCCGTCACATTGCCTGCACCTGCTGCAAAAAATCTAAAATCAGCTGAATCACTTCATCCTGATAGAATAAGTCATCACCATGGACTGCATCTTCTACAACATAACATTTGGTATAAACACCATTGTTCCGTAATGCTTCATAATATCTTGTTGAATTTTCTAAGGCAACCAGCGGATCACATGCCCCATGGAGTATCAATGCTGGAGCAGAAGTCTTTGATACATAATTTAATGCACTGGCTTTGATTAAATTTTCTCTATAATGCTCACTGCCAAGAAAGGCTTTCAGAGCCCACTGTGGTACCTCATCATTTTCTTCAACAATTTTCACTGCATCAGGAATACTCATATCTGTTACTCCATAGAAATCAACTACACCGATTACATCACTGTTTTCCTGCAAGTAATCGCCAATCTCGTATTCTTCCATTCCCATAGTACATCCCACAAGACTTGCCATGGTTCCACCTGCTGATTCCCCCATGATAAAAAATTTCTCTTTATCCAGGCAAAACTCCTGGTCATGTGCTTTCAGGTAACGAATGGCCGCCTTCACATCTCGCAATGGTTCCGGGAAACGCCACTCATTGCTTCCTCTGTATTCTACGGAAGCCACTGCGTATCCTGCCCTTGCAAAGCGTAGCATTTCCGGCATCCATACTGATTTATCATTTACCATATAAGCACCACCACATACCCATACGATACATGGCAATGGTGTATGACCGATTCTGTTCTTTGGAATGATAATATCCAGCTTTAAATCCTTCCTGGTAGCTCCATACCAGAAGGGTACTGTTGCATATGTTACATCCGTAACATATGATAATACTTCCTGTTTCTTCTCTATCTTTAAATGTTCCATTTGTTTTCCTCCCTACACAACAATAATTCTCACTCGAGCTATATTTTTTACCTGTGTGAAAATATCTTCCCCATCTCCATGGCGATTCATCTTCACACGAACCACTGCAAAATACGTTCCCGGCTGATCATATACATGTTCCAATACCGCGGTGGCACCTTCCAGACCATCCTCTGTTATTCTGTGAAATGTTCCATGAACAGGATAGAACTCTTTCACCTCCATGGAAAATTCATGATTGGCTTCCAATGCATAATCCACAGCGGTTACGATTCCTGCGTTATCTGGCACAATGACCTTAACTGTGAATTTAACTGCTTCTCCTGCCTTCACATGAGCACAAACATCTCCATTTGCCAGAAGCTGTATCACAGGCTGAATTCCCTTTCTCTTTTGTGCCTCAGGTTCAATGATGACCTGTCCGCCATTCATCTGATAATGACTGCTTTCTCTTGGCTCTACTCCCCGTTCTACCCAGTCGCTAATATCCAGCAGTGCCTGACGAAGTGCTCCCAGATAATTGGTTATCATATGGTTCTCTAGAAAAGCAACGTCTCCATGCATACAGCGATCCATATAATACAGTCGGAAATTCTCTTCATTTCCCTGTGCATCCCTTACTGTATTTCTATACCAGTCACCGCACCAGGGTGTGGTAGACTCATCCATTAATGACTGAATGACGATAACCTTGCCTTGTATCCTGCCATCCTGCACAGTTCCAGTTCCACAATATCCTGGTCCAATCAGTTCTGGTCTTTGTGGAAGAATGGGATTACCTGCTTCATCTCTAAATTGATCCCAGGCATGGAAATTCTTATCCTGAGGAACCTGATGGCGATAATAATATTGCACTGCAATAAAATCGGAATTATCTATCAGGACTTTATCTCCTAGTTCAATTCCTGCTATAGCTTCTTCAATATTGGAAAATCCATATGCATTTCCCAGCATGATTCCCTTCCCTTTGATACCTGCAATGGAAAGCTTCGTTCCAGCAGCTTCTCCTGAGGTGAGAATAAGCTCACATCCATCCAAATATAAATCCTCAGATTCCGGCACTTTCTCTAATTCCAGCCAGGCATCTCTACCCTGGGCCAGCATCTTCTTCCAGGCTGTATCAACGCCATTTTGTCCACCGGCTTCACGAATGGCTTCCCCTGGCAAATGAACTGCTTTAACGACACTGTGAAATTTAATCCGATCTCTTACAGCACTGCTGTCAGGGTCTGCTCCTGCATATCCATCTTTAGTCCAAAAATCAGTAAAGAAGGTTGGGTCCTTAGCCTTCACTCCTGGAAGCAAAACCGGAAGGGAACCAGATGCAAAAATACCATCTGCCTCCATAAACCAGGTTCTTGGTGGATATCCCATGAGCGTTAATTCTTTTAACATAGCAGCTTCCTCATGGGTTAATTCCTGATACATATCCCCGGTTCCTCCCACATCCACTGCGTCCACTATCTGCGGAAATTTATGGCGAAGCACTCTCTCCCCTTGTACATGCATGGAAATGGTATTGGGTAGGGAAGCAGGACTTCCAATCACATAAGGAACTGCTCCATCCCAGGCATCGGTATTCTCAATGCATGCTATGGTCTTATAACCGCCTCCGCTGCCACCATAGACGTACCCATAGGGTCGGTCACAGCCATATAATTCCATAATTTTAATTCTGCAGTACTCTGCCACCATAGCACTGGCTTTGTAGCATAATGTTGCATCTGCAGCACCCCCAAAGGCATGCTCGCTTCCCATATTACTTTCTACAAAGCAGGCTCCATTCATCAGTGTAAAAGCCACCTTATCATCTTCTCCTGTTTTATCCAAAGATGCGATTTCTTCCTCCGGTCCCGGAAAGGGAGACAGATACTGAAAAAACCTTCCTCGAAATGCTTCCTTCATTGGAATACAAAATACAAATTTAATCCCCGTATCTTCAAATCCTCCGTGAAGGTATCGATAGGTAACTGGTTTTTGATTGGGTATCTTCCGTTCTCTGATTTCCTCCGCATCAATATATGGATACTCCATTCGTGAATCCTCTAAGGCATGGTAGATTTTCTTCTCCATTATGTCCTCCTTTAAACGCCCACCTGTGATTGTGCTTTTTCTTGTAATCTTAATTTACAGGAATCAGAAATGATGTTATAGTAAAAAACATACACAAAACTGTAAATATTTCCGGAAATGATATGGATAATGGAAAATATCGCCGATGATTATAAAATGACACAGGGTCGCCTGGAACGTCTGCTCTCTTCTTTTTACCAGGCCACTGGAATATCTATTGGACTATATATTGGGAAAAATACTGCTGTTATAACATTTCCAAAGGAAAAAGAGCATGCTCAATTTTACTTTGATTTACTATCTAAAGAGTTCCTCACCCTATTTCGCGAAGGGGAACGGCAGGCAGATGATGCCGTTGCAAAAAGAACTACCAGAGATGGAGCATATGCTCTAGCTATGACCCCGGTAGGAAAAGAACACCAGCATATCGCCTATCTTGCTATCTGTGCCTCTCTACAGGAAATCACCACCGAAAAAATGGACGCAGCCTGTAACCTGCTGCGCCCCTTATCGGATTATATTAATGAAAAAGAATATGTAAGTCTGGTATGGAAGAAAAATGTAGATTCTTTCCGACAAATGGTATGGAATTATCCCAACTATGAATGGAATGTTGCTTCTCTGGTAGAAGCCATGCACATTTCCAAAACCACTCTGTACCAACATTTCAAAATCTATACCGGACAAACCATCGCTGAATATATTAAAGCCATCCGCCTGGAGAAAGCTCAATATCTCCTGACCCACACCAGCGATTCTGTGGCAGACATTTCTGCTGCGGTGGGATTTGACGATTATAACTATTTTCTTCGCAATGTCATTTAGATAAGCATTTTTTAGATAAAAATCGTATATCACATTCAACA
>CAZYYO010000077.1:0-10196 GCA_964650965.1 uncultured Lachnospiraceae bacterium
ACTTTTAATCAGGTTGTCGGGGGTTCGAATCCCCCGTGTCTCACTTATGTAAAATAGCGGAAATCATTGAAAAATCAATGGTTTCCGCTATTTTTGTTATAACATGGTGAATGGATAGTAAATGGTTTTTGGTGTTCAATTAGTGTTCAAATTGCCACTTTTTTATGGTAATGTTCACTTTTTGTTCGCAGTTTATGACATAATGTCCGCATCCTGTCCGCAAAAATACTGTTTGATAAAATGCCCAAATCAGATTCGATTTGTTGTCACTTAGTTTCCGCTATTTCGCATTCAACTGGCGGAATTCACTAGGGGACATTCCGGTGTAGTCATGGAAGGATACGGAGAAGAAGCTTCTGGTTCCGAAGGACAGCTCATCGCAAATATCCTGCACATTCATTTGGGTAGTGGACAGTAACAGCTTTGCCTGCTCTAGCTTCTGATTCTTAATGTATTCTTTCACAGAGATGCCAACCTCCTTCTTAAACTTGTGGGAGAAGTAATAGGCAGTATACCCCACCTGGGATGCCAGATCATCAATGGATATATTTTCTTTAATGTGAATGGAAATATAGTCGCAGCAGTTTTGGATTGGCTTGGAAATATCGGAATTTCGTTTGCTGTCCTGTACATTGGTAATATATTCTTCCATCATCAGATTGTTGATTCGATCGATGTCCGATGGAGTTTGAGCCTGTTCGATTTTCTCCAGATAATAGTCCTGAAGATTATAGGACACCGCCGGGTTCAATCCACCTTCAATGGCGGCTCTTGAGATGAGAACTAGTAGCGTGATAACACTGTCCTTGGTTTGCCGTAAAGCATTGCCAATATCGATTTTCACCCCATAGCTTAATCCGGAAGAACGACGAAGGGCATCTCGGAAGTTAGGATTGCCTTCCCGAAACATCTGCAGCAGCTTCTGCTCAGCATAATAGATACCACGATGCTCTTTTTCCTCAATATCCAGGCTTTCTGCCTTGTCGGCGGTAGTTACCATACTGTAATCTCCCTCGTTAGCAAGATTAAAATATCGCACGGGCTCTGTTAGCTTCTCTTCTGTCAGGCAGTAGTGGAACATATTGATATATTGGTTGAATATGGTGTAAGGAATAATGGCAATGGACTCAATCTGTGAGAATATTTGAACACGCAGTTTTACACTGAGACTGCGACGATCCAGCTCTTCCTTAATTACATTCATAGAATTTTTCCCGTTGAATACAGGACCCAGTAGATGGTAGCGATATAAGGCACCATCCTTCCACTCAAAATCCGCAACCCAGATAGCTCCAATAATGCTGTCAATTAAAACTGGCTGATTCGCATTTTGCTCCCCCAGCTTTCTAAGACTGGTGGAGAAATCCATAAGAGAAGCAGTTTCTACAGGCTCATCC
Source organism: uncultured Lachnospiraceae bacterium (assembly GCA_964650965.1). Classification (GTDB taxonomy): domain Bacteria; phylum Bacillota; class Clostridia; order Lachnospirales; family Lachnospiraceae; genus CAZYYO01. The sequence goes on from CAZYYO010000077.1 coordinate 1,398, forward strand.
TCTGGTGGACAATTGGTATAAATTAAATTAAAATCAATATCGTAGCTTCTACGGTATACCGTATAGTTACATTGTGTCATTTTATCAAATAAATCCAAACGTTCATCAACATTCATAAGCAATCCTTTCTGGTGCCGAAGATGGGGGCGGGTATTTCTATCTATTTCTATTATACATGGAAAAACAGAAAAATCAAAAAGAATCCCAAATTTAAAAACACAAAAACGAAAAAGAAAATATAGAATGGAGCAGATTGTCTTATAATAAAGAATGTATCGTAGCGTTAATAGCGTAAGAAGGAACCATTTGGGAGGAAGCAGGAAAATGTATAAAGCAGTACAACAATTTCAATTACGGACGGTTATGTCCACAGAAGAAAAAGCGAAAAATACAATGAAGCTGATGGAAGAAGCTGGATATAATGCCATTGAATTAAATGGATTTATGATTAAAAAAATGTCTTTGATGATTCGGGCAATTACCAGAATGGCAGGTATGCCTATGGGACGCAGCGGAAATCTGGATTGGAGAAAGCTCATGTCTGAAACCAATCTTAAGGTAGTTAGTGTTCATGAGGACTTGGGAACCATTCTTCGGGTGCCTGAGGAGGTAATTCAGGAGGCAAAGGACTTTGACACCAAATATATAGTGATTACCGGAATGCATCATTTTGACTATTCTAATAAGGAGGATGTTGTTCATTTGGTAGAGCAGCTAAATGAAGCTGGACAAAAGCTCTTAGCTGGAGGAATTCATCTTCTGTACCACAATCACAACTGTGAGTTTCGTAAGATAGAGCCAGGCGTTACCGCCTACGATTATATTATAGAAAACACCAATCCAGAGTACGTGAATTTCGAGTTTGATTCCTATTGGCCTACAGAAGCGGGGGTAAATGCACTGGAATTAATGTCCCGTCTGGACAATCGGATGAAGCTATGGCATATTAATGACAGAGGCAGCAGAGTGGAGGGAAAAACCAGTTCCATTTTAACCTCTGACAGCATGGAATTAGGCTATGGTAACATGAATCTTCAGGCTATGATGGAGGTGGCTAAGAAAAGTGGTGTGGAGGCTGTGATTTTGGAAAGCCATAAGAACTGGGTAGATAAATCCCCGGTAAAATCATTTCAGCTAAGTGCAGCATTTTTGAATGAACATGTGAAGTAATGAAACAACCAAATAAATCAAACAAAATGTAAAGGAGAACAAGCATGACAAAATTTCCAGAGAATTTCCTTATTGGTGCGGCAACAGCGGCACACCAGGTAGAAGGTAACAACAAGAATAATGATTGCTGGGCAGCAGAACAGATGGTACATACCACCTATGCAGAACCATCCTTAGATGCAGTGGATCATTATAATCGCTATGAGGAGGATATTCAGTTAATGGCCAAAGCAGGCTTAAACAGTTATCGTTTCTCTATTGAATGGGCTAGAATTGAGCCTAAGGAGAACCAGTTTGATGCAGCAGCGGTAGAGCATTACAGAAAGGTGATTCAGTGCTGTAAGGCAAATGGTATTGAGCCAATCGTTACCCTGCACCATTTCTCCAGTCCAGTATGGATTATTACCAAGGGAGGCTGGGAAGCACCAACCGTTGTAGCGGATTTTGCGAAATATGTTACATATATTATGGAGCAGCTAGGTAGTGAATTGCATTATGTATGCACCATTAACGAAGCAAATATGGGAGTACAGGTTGCCGCTATTATGGAGCGTTATAAGAAGCAGATGATGGCTCAGGCAGCAGCAGCCCAGGCAGCCGCTGGAAAGGGTGGAGATGCAGACGGCAAGGTTCAGATGGGAATCAATGTTGAGAAGATGATGGCAAACCAGAAGGCCCAGGCAGAGGAAAACATGAAGGCATTTGGTGTTGCTAAGCCAGAAAGCTTTACGTCCCCTAGAACTCCAGAAGGAGATGCATTGGTTATGGAGGCTCATAAGGCTGCCAGAGCAGCAATCAAAGCCGTGTGCCCAGAGGTTAAGGTTGGTTTAACATTAAGCCTTCATGATTTCCAGGTTCAGCCAGGTGGAGAAGAAGCTGCAGCCAAGGAATGGGAGGATGAACTATTACATTACCTTCCAGCAATTGAAGGAGACGATTTCCTTGGAGTTCAGAATTACACCAGAACCATGATGAACCAGGACGGCAGTATGCCTGCACCGGAAGGCGCAGAATTAACCCAGATGAATTATGAGTTCTACCCAGAAGCATTAGGACATGTTATTCGCAAGGTGGCGCAGGTATTCCAGGGCGAGCTGATGGTAACAGAAAATGGTGTGGCAACAGATGACGATACCAGAAGAGTAGAATTTATTCAAAGAGCACTGGAGGGGGTATCTGGATGTATTGCAGATGGAATTCCGGTAACCGGATATATGTACTGGAGCCTGTTAGACAACTTCGAATGGCAGAAGGGATATTCCATGCGATTTGGATTGATTAGCGTAGACCGCAGCACTCAGGTAAGAATACCGAAGGAAAGCTTACGTGTTTTAGGAAGTTATACAAAATAAAGATAAAATATAAAAGGCAGATGCAGATTTTGTATCTGTCTTTTTTTAAATCCATATATTCGTTAAATTGTATATATTTTATAGAATAAATGTGAAAATATTATCAATTGTTGCCAACAATAATCGACACCTGTATAATTACGTTATTGATACAATAGTTACGCAAAAACAGACAACAGGCAATCATCTGGAAAATACGGGGGAAATGAAAGTGAGCAGATTAACATTGATGAGTCATGGTAAGGAACAGTCTACTGTGGAAACCATGATGAAGGAGTTTGAACAAAGAATTATTGCAAGCCCGCCGGGAGTATGTCCGGTGGATCTTCAGCTGGCATTTCTTAAGGTATGTCACGCACAGACCTGTGGAAAATGTGTACCTTGCCGTGTAGGCTTGGGACAGCTGGAAAATTTGCTGGAAGATGTAATGAATAACAAGGCTACCATGGACACCTTGGATTTGATTGAGAAAACGGCAAAGAGCATTCAAGCCTCAGCAGATTGTGCCATTGGATTTGAAGCAGCCAGGATGGTTTTGGCAGGCTTCGAAGGATTTCGAGAGGACTACATTTCCCATGTGGAGGATAAGAAATGTATTGGTGCCTTTGAACAGCCTATCCCATGTATTGATTTGTGCCCTGCCCATGTGGATATTCCAGGATATGTAGCATTAGTGGGAGAAGGCAGATACCAGGATGCAGTGAAGCTGATTCGAAAGGATAATCCATTCCCTACGGCCTGTGCATTGATATGTGAGCATCCATGTGAGGAGCGGTGTCGCAGAAATATGTTAGACAGCTCGGTAAATATTCGTGGATTAAAGCGATTTGCAGTAGACGAGGCAAATGCTAATCAGGTGGAAGTACCTGCCTGCGCACCGTCCACAGGAAAACGCATTGGTATTGTAGGAGGCGGTCCTAGTGGACTGACTGCAGCATATTTCCTACAGCTGATGGGACATCAGGTGACCGTATATGAAGAAAAACCCAAGCTGGGTGGAATGCTTCGCTATGGTATTCCCAACTATCGTTTCCCAAGGGAGCGCCTTCAGGAGGATATTGATGCAATTCTGTCTACAGGAGTGGAAGTGAAGTACAATGTACAAATAGGAAAAGACATTACCTTAGACGAGCTTCGAGCAGAATATGATGCTACATACATTGCGATTGGTGCACAAACGGATAAGAACTTTGATATTGAAGGTGCTAAGAGTAACCATGTTATCTCAGCAGTAAACCTTCTTCGAGATATTGGTCTTGAGAAGGAAGTGGATTTCACCGGCAAAAAAGTGGCGATTATTGGCGGAGGAAATGTGGCAATGGATTGTGCAAGAACTGCAATCCGGGCTCACGCAGATAAGGTGAGTCTGGTATATCGCCGTCGGGAAAAGGACATGACTGCCTCCCCAGTGGAAGTGCGAGGAGCAGTGGAAGAAGGCGTAGAGCTTTTAACCCTTCAGGCACCCTTGAAGGTTGAGGCTGATGAACAGGGGAATGCCGTAGCCCTTTGGACCCAGCCGCAGATTAGCGGAACCTATGACCGAAATGGTCGTCCAAGGTCAAATAAAGCAGATAAAGAACCAGTAAGAATACCGGCAGATATTATCCTGGTTGCCATTGGCCAGGAAATTGAAAGTGAGCATTTTGCGGCTTCTAACATTCCTACAAAATGGAACCGGCTTGTTACAGATGTTGATTGTAAAGTCCCACAGCAGGATGGAGTATATGCAGGAGGGGATTGTGTATCAGGTCCTGCAACAGTGATTAAGGCCATTGCCGCAGGAAAAATTGCAGCAGCTAATATTGATGAATATTTAGGCTATCATCATGAAATAACATGTGATATTGATATTCCCGCACCTCGAATGAATGATAAGCTGCCAAGCGGCAGAATTCACCTAGGAGAAAGAGAAGCGGCAGAACGCAAATACGATTTTGAAGGCATCGAACTGTCCATGAGCAGAGAAGAGGCAATCCAGGAATCTGGAAGATGTCTGCGATGTGATCATTTTGGTTGTGGCGTGTTAAGAGGAGGCAGAGAAGACAGATGGTAGAGCAGGATATGATAATGGTTCATGGTAAAATAAATGGAATGGACATCCAGGTTCCCAAAGGAACTTCTATTATGGAGGCAGCAGAGCAGACCGGGGTGAAGGTGCCCAAGCTGTGTTTCCTGAAGGAAATTAATGAAATTGGAGCCTGTCGTGTGTGCCTGGTAGAGGTAGAGGGCAAGCAGAATTTAATCGCCAGCTGTAACAATGTCTTTGAGGAAGGAATGTCTATCCTAACCGACAGTCCCAAAGTGCAGGAGGCACGGGAAATGAATGTGAAATTTATTCTTTCCCAGCATGATTATCGCTGTGCTACCTGTGTAAGAAGCGGTAATTGTGCATTGCAGAGTCTGGCGAAGGACTTAAATATCATAGATGTTCCGTATAAAACGGAAATCGAGCACCAGGATTGGAACCTGGAATTCCCATTGATTCGTGATGCTGGTAAATGTATCAAGTGCATGCGGTGCGTTCAGGTGTGCGATAAAATCCAGCAAATGAAGGTGTGGGATATTATCAATACGGGAAAGCGAACCAGTGTAAATACTACAGGAATGCAGTCCATTGAAAAGACCGACTGTGCATTATGTGGTCAATGTATCACCCATTGTCCAACAGGTGCTTTGCGGGAGAGAGACGATACCCGTTATGTAAGAAATGCCATTATGGACGAGGATAAAATTGTAATTGCCCAGATTGCGCCGGCAGTAAGAGCAGCTTGGGGAGAACAGCTGGGAATGACCCGGGAAGAGGCAACGGTAGGGAAAATGGTTGCTGCAGTCCGTGCCATTGGCTTTGACTATGTGTTTGATACAGATTTTTCGGCAGATTTAACCATTATGGAAGAAGGAAATGAGCTGATTAGCCGTCTCAAGGGTTCCGATGCCAAGCTTCCTATGTTTACCTCCTGTTGTCCAGGCTGGGTTCGCTTTATGAAGAGCCAATATCCGGAATATACAGATTATTTGTCAACAGCAAAGTCGCCGCAGCAGATGTTTGGTGCAATTGCCAAAAGCTATTATGCTCAGTTTCTCGATGTGGAGCCGGATCGTATCTTCTGTGTATCCTTTATGCCCTGCACTGCCAAGAAATATGAGTGCGATGTTCCGGAAGTAAATGATACCCAGGCAAAGCAGGACGTAGATGCAGTTCTTACAACAAGGGAATTGAATCGGATGATCCATATGGCACAGATTAATGTACAGAATCTGCAGGAGGAAGCATTTGATGCACCCCTGGGAATGGGAACAGGAGCGGGTGTTATCTTTGGTGCCACAGGCGGTGTTATGGAGGCAGCTCTTCGCAGTGCAGTATATTTCGTTACAGGCAAAAATCCAGGACCGGATGATTTCAAGATCGTACGGGGGCAGGAGGGGATTCGAGAAGCCACAGTTGAAATTGACGGTATTCCAGTGCGGGCAGCAGTGGTAAATGGTCTGGGTAATGCCAGAAAATTAATGGAACGGGTAAAAACAGGAGAAGCTCCCTACGATTTTATTGAAGTCATGGCCTGCCCAGGTGGATGTGTCGGTGGTGGCGGTCAGCCCATTCATGATGGAGAAGAGCTGGCTCAGGTACGAGGGGAACGATTGTATGCTTTGGACCGTAGCAATCAGCTTCGATTCTCTCACGAGAATCCTGCAATTATTGAAGTGTATGACAAGTTCCTGGAGAAGCCCCTGTCCCATAAATCTCACGAGCTGCTTCATACCCGCCAGGCAGAGTGGACCTTGTAAATGTTGCGATATTTGTTGACAAAATCCTATTGGACTGATAGGTTAATTGTCAGGAGGATATTATTATGGCAGAATATAAGACAGTGGAACAACAGATGGATGCATGTACACATGACTGCATGTCCTGTGGTATGGGATGTGGAGAGCATGGAGAAACCGGCGACAGCGTAGGCAAAATTGAGAAAACATTACTGGCTCTCAGCGAGGTAGATGAAGAAAATTTATTAAAAGCACTTCAGGAGTTTACAGAATCCTAAAAATATGTTATTATACCAAAGTTGCTGGAAATCAGCGACTTGCGGAATTGTCGGAATTGGCAGACGAGCAAGATTTAGGTTCTTGTGTCTTAATGGCGTGTGGGTTCAAGTCCCACATTCCGCATTTTTAGACAATGAAATATTGTAAACGAAAAGCCCTGCAACCCAGTAAAATCAACGGTTGCAGGGCTTTCTTGTGTAAGATGGTATATGCAAATTTGCCCTCATTTTTGCCCCACAAAATTATAATAAATTTACCTTCTGAGGAATCATATTATCTTCGTCCTACCCTAGAAATAAAATTGCATCCTGTAACGTCAGTCAATATCAAAAATAGAACAGGTTCTGGAAGAAATAAGGGATTTTAAATTAGAATAATAGATGATATACTGGTTAAGTTACCGCCCCTATACTGGTACAGGAAGGGGGTGTATTTGTGGAAATCATAATATCCTTTTTACTCTCCGTTGTGGCAGGTGTGATTGCCTATTACATTTGCAAATGGTTAGACGGACAAGAGTAGTCGGTAACTAGCCTGGGTTTGATCAGCCTTAAATGATAAGAACCATCAAGAAGCTGGCACTTCTTGGTGGTTCGTTTTTTTAGATAACAAAAACCTCAAAGAGCTGGCACTCTTTGAGGTTTTGCTTTGTGTATCCGTGGATACATAATATCCCTTTTTGCCTACACACAATATAACATATGCGAAGACTATTATCAAGTATTTCAATTTTTTTCCTTTTTATTCATATATACATCAGTAGTAATATTTAAACTATTTGAATTCAACAATATCATTTGGCGTACATTTAATGATATCACATAATTTTTCCATAGTTAATAAAGTTATATTTTTGCCTTTTTTCAAACTGTCTAATGTTTTGTTATCTATTCCAAATTTTAACAAATGATACTGCGTAATATTTCTTTGTTCCATTGTTTTCCACAAAGGTTCGTAGCTAATGATATCTATCAACTCCCTATATTCTTTTATAAGAATTATAGGAAAATATTGTGAAATAAAACATTGTGGAGATAATCACAATATGATATTCTAGATATGTTAAAAGAAAGGAGGAAGGGATGTAAAGAGAATATATTTAAATTTTTAAATATAGAGGAGGGGTTTGAAAATAATAAAATTACAATTGAACTACAATTTAGATAAAACAAAAGAGCAAGAATAAAACCATATTGGAAAGGGGATAAAATGAGTATATTCTCAAAGAAAGATTATATTTGCAAATCCTGTGGACAAGCATTTCAGGCGAGATTTGCACCGATAGATTCGTTATGTAAAGATTGTTTTAACAAAAGAGAAGATGAAAAAGAAGAATTGCAAAAGCATATATTGGGATACGTTGAATATAGAGAAAAATATGATATTGATTTACCTGAGTATACGCCGGATGAAATGCGAAAAATAAGAGAATATAGAGATTCTATATTAGAGAAGTATAGAATAACCACCAATAGTATTTCTCGTACAGAGCTGGAAGCAGCAAGTATCAATTTCAAGCTACTGTCGCAAGAGGAGGCAGTTGATGTGTTGAGAAAAACATTGAATATCATGCTAGAACAAACAGTCGGAGCAGTATATACAAAAGATTTTTTTATGCCAACTAATTATGATGGTACTATAGTAGAATCAAAGAATATTTTCGCAATATGTTATTGTAGAGATTATCATATTGAAGGTAAAAGCGATGAAGAGATTCTTCAATGTGGTGTATTTACAAATGATTTGTATATACCGACATTCTCCTTTGTTCTAATCGGGAAAATGGGTGAGCATGATTTTTTGAAGAGTAAAAAAGGACGAGAACACATAAGCGAAAAATATACAAAACTATGTCCAAACCTCACATATCCTATTTGCGATGTAAAAGATTTGGAAAAAATAATAAAATCAGAAACGAATATTAAAGGCAACATAAATAAAGAAGATATGTTAAATAGACTTTTTGAGCTTTCAGTAGGATCTGGTATTTATAACACTAGAAAACTATTTAGTGATACGTTGCCAGTAACAACTGCGATGCTGGAGCACGCAGGGTATATGACGGAAAGTGATGTCAATAAAATATTACATATGGAATATGATGTTAACAATCAGTATTGGAACAAGGTCATGCCTTTAATAGATGGATAAAAGCAGAATTTATAGACGCTAATAATTAGAAAGTGAACAATCTGCAAGTTCATTTAAAAAGAAAAAACTAAAATTACATAAA
>CAZYYO010000078.1:0-10163 GCA_964650965.1 uncultured Lachnospiraceae bacterium
TTACATTTGCAAAAGTGCTATCTTATTAAAAGAGTAAATTTCTAAATACCTATGAGGAGCATTATTATTATGAGTGAACAAAAATCCTATATATCAGATATTGTAAGTAATATGCCAGATTCAGGAATCAAGGATTTCTTTGATGTGGCAAATGTATTGGAGAATGCCTTGTCTCTTGGAGTGGGCGAGCCTGATTTCCCTACACCGGAGCATGTTCGGGACGCTGGAATAAAATCCCTGTTGAAACCGGATACCAAATACACGGATAATAGAGGAACCGTGGAGCTTCGTGCTGCGGCAGCAAAGTATCTGGAAAAATTTCAGCTTCATTATGAGGGAACGGATGATGTGCTGATTACGGTGGGAGCCAGCGAGGGCATCGATTTGGCATTAAGAACCCTGGTGAATCCAGGAGATGAGGTGCTGATTGTAGAGCCCTGCTATGTATCCTATGAGCCCTGTGTTCTGCTATGTGGAGGCGTGCCGGTATCTTTGGAAATGAAGGCAGAGAATAAGTTTCGCCTTACCAGGGAACAATTAGAAGAAAAAATTACGGATAAGACCCGTGTGTTACTTCTTCCCTTTCCCAGTAACCCAACCGGAGCCATTATGGAACGGCAGGATTTGGAAGCGATTCGACAGGTGCTTATTGACCATGATATTTTCGTTATTAGTGATGAAATATATGCAGAGCTTACCTATGGCAAGAAGCATGTCTCCATTGCTGCATTACCGGAAATGGCAGAAAGAACCGTTGTGCTAAATGGCTTCTCCAAAGCGTTTGCCATGACAGGCTGGAGAATGGGCATCGCCGCAGGGCCAAAGGAAGTGATTTGTGGTATGAATAAGATTCATCAGTACACCACAATGTCTGCTAATACCACCAGTCAGTATGCTGCTTTAGAGGCACTTACCTATCCAGGGAGAGATGATGAGATTTCCACTATGCGGGATGAATATAATAGAAGAAGAACGTACCTGGTACAACGCTTTCGAGAGCTGGGGATGGAAGTGGCAGAACCGGAGGGCGCTTTCTATGTGTTCCCATCCATTCAAAAATTTGGGATGACCAGTGAAGAATTCTGCCAGAAGCTGTTACAGGAGGAGAAGGTGGCTGTAATTCCAGGAGATGCTTTTGGCAAATGTGGAGAGGGATATATCAGATGCTCTTATGCCTATTCGTTAGATAAAATCGAAGCCTGTATGGATCGCATTAAAAGATTTGTAGAGAAGCTGTCATAGATAAATGAGGATAAAATGTTAGAAGATTACAAGATGCAAGTGTTGGTAGAACCGGCATTAGCCTGGTATCAATTAAATAAGCGGGATTTGCCCTGGCGCCAGTCCAGGGACCCTTATCGTATCTGGGTATCAGAGATTATGCTGCAGCAGACCCGGGTAGAAGCGGTAAAGCCTTATTATGCCAGATTTATGGAAGCTCTTCCGGATATTGCAAGTCTGGCGGCATGTGAGGAGGATCGTCTCTTAAAGCTATGGGAAGGTTTGGGGTATTATAGCAGGGTGCGTAATCTCCAGAAGGCAGCCATTGTTATTATGGAGCAATATGATGGCGAGATGCCAGCTACATATGACGAAATCATTGGATTGCCCGGGATTGGTCCTTATACAGCAGGAGCGATTGCCAGCATTGGGTTTGGTATCCCTGTATCGGCAGTAGATGGAAATGTACTGCGTATCCTATCCCGGGTTACCGAGGATGAATCAGATATTCTGCTGGATAAAACCAAGAAGCGGGTAACACAGGCATTAAATCAGATAATGCCCGGTAAGGAATCAGGAACCTTTAACCAGGCACTGATGGAAATCGGTGCAACGGTGTGTGTTCCTAATGGGGCACCAAAGTGTGACCTTTGTCCCTGGAACGCCCTGTGCCTTGCTTGCAAACATGGAAGTTATGCACAGCTTCCGGTGAAGAAGAAAGCCAAGGAACGAAGAATTGAGGATAAGACCATTTTAATTATTCGAGATGGCCAGCGGATTGCGTTAAGAAAGCGTCCCGCGAAAGGTCTGTTGGCAGGCTTATATGAACTTCCTAATTTACCAGGACATTTGCAGGAGAAGGATGTTTTACATTTTACCCAGCAGGAGGGACTGTATCCCCTAAAAATTCGTCCGCTTCCAGAGGCAAAGCACATTTTCTCCCACGTGGAGTGGCATATGACAGGTTATATGATTTATGTTGCAGATGTGGAATCACTAGAACAGGATAGAGAGGGAAACTATCTATTAGTTGACGTGGAAGAAATACAGCGGGCATATCCAATTCCGGCAGCTTTTGGAAAGTATGTAGAATTGGTGAATATTTCCCTAGGAATTTCTTAAGAAATCTAAAATGACTTTTCAAAAAAATGGAAACTGTGTATAATGGGTGTTGCGTGACAATGCTTCTCATGGAGGCATGACATGCATAAACATTATCATGCACAAATGTGTGCAGCACTACAAGGAGAGATGAAAATGAAGATTATATCATTCGCCATCCCTTGCTATAACTCAGAGGGTTATATGAGCAAGTGTATCGAATCACTTTTACCTGGCGGAGAAGATGTAGAAATAATAATTGTAGATGATGGGTCCAGTGACCGTACTGCAGAGATTGCTGACGAATATGCCAGAACCTATCCAACCATTGTGAAGGCAGTTCATCAGGAAAATGGCGGTCATGGTGAGGCAGTAAATACAGGACTTAAGAATGCAACAGGTATGTACTATAAGGTGGTAGACAGTGATGACTGGGTGGATGCCTATGCCTACAGTCAGGTTCTGTCCACATTAAAGAGATTATTAGAAGAAGGTACCCCGGTGGATATGCTTCTTACCAATTACGTATATGAGAAGGTATCTACAGGGCATCAGAGAAGAATGATTTATTCGGCTTTGTTTGAAAGTGACCATATTACCAACTGGTCTGAAATGAAGCACAATGTGAAGGGATTTACCATCTTAATGCACTCGGTTACTTACCGTACCCAGATGCTGAGAGATTGTGGATTGTGTCTCCCAAAGCACACCTTCTATGTGGATAACATCTTCGTATATGAACCATTACCTTCCGTTAAGACCATTTATTATTTAAATGTAGATTTCTATCGTTATTATATAGGACGAGATGGACAGTCTGTAGCAGAGCAGACGATGGTGAAACGAATTGACCAGCAGTTAAGAGTCAATTATCGCCTGGTAGATGCCTTCGACCTATGGTCCATTGAGGAAGAACATTTACGGGAATATATGCTGGGATATCTGGAAATGATTACCGTAGTATCAACTTCCATTGCTTATGTATCCAAAACGGAAGAGAATCTCCAGAAGGCAAGAGATTTGTGGGCATATATTAAAGAAAAGGATGAGAGGACCTATCGACATATGCGTTGGGGCATCTTCGGCGGAGCTATGAATCTACCGGGACGCTTTGGAAGATATGTGTCGGTGAAGTGCTATAAGATTTCCCAGAAGTTTATGGGCTTCAATTAGGGGGACCCCGGATTGGTCCAGGCAGGTTATATGCATTTTTCAGACACGCTCTCGCTTCGGTAACAGCACAGCGGACACTAAATTCATGGAACGATGCAAGCATCATTCCATTCATTAAGTGCCGGTGCTGTTACAGAGTCTGAACCATGCATACAACCTGCCTGGACCAATCCTCGAGGTTCCCGACGGCGAGGGGACTTGCGGCACGACGCCACGAATGTAAGTTTAACCGTGGCAACATGGTCTACTTGAGACCGTGCTAATGAACGAGCAGATTTACCAGGGCGGCGGGACAGTCTCAAATTGTGATAGACTCTGTGAGAACGCCGGCACTTAATGAATAAAGATATAAAAGTGGCAGGGAGGAAATCGTGATGTATCATGATTTCCTCCCTGCCACTTTTATGTCTTTATGAGTTTAGTGTCCGCTGCGTTTTCACCGAAGCGAAAGCGGGTCTAGAGCAATTGAGACTGCCCCGCCGCCCTGGTAAATCGACGACCACCTTCGACGGATATCTACATACTCATCCGGTCCAACAGCTCCGTCTTCATATCGTATAATTTCTTAGACAAATCCACATAAATCTTTGCAGGATTTACAAAACGCTTATTCTCATCCCACAGGGTATCCTTTTCTTGCTCGCAAATCTCTCTGATTTCCATAACGGAAGGAGACTCATACACCCGCTTTCCATTTTCAATTACAGGAACGAGAAGTTCACGAAGCTCATAGCTGCCACCAGGCAATGTGGTCTTTTTCCATGGCTCATTAGGATCGAATAGTTTCATATCCTGTGATGCGTCAAAATGTTCTCCTACCAGACAGATGAGATCCGCTTTGATTTTGCCGGATTCCTTGTCATAGATGCGATAAATGGTCTTGTTGCCTGGGTTGGTAACCTTCTCTGTGTTTTCTGATAATTTGATTTTTGGAGTAAAGGAGCCATCTGCATTTTGTACAGCAGCTAACTTATATACCCCACCGAAGGCCGGGCAATCCTTAGAGGTAATCAGATTGGTTCCTACACCCCAGGAGGTAATGGTTGCACCTTGAATCTTTAAGCTTTCAATCAGATATTCATCCAAATCGTTGGAAGCAGAAATAACAGCATCTGGGAAACCGGCATCATCTAACATTTTGCGTACCTTCTTAGACAGGTAGGCAAGATCTCCACTGTCCATACGAATGCCGTAATAGGTAAGAGGAATACCGGCAGCCTTCATTTCCTGGAATACCTTAATGGCATTGGGCATACCGGATTTTAAGGTATCGTAGGTATCTACCAGAAGAATACATGCAGAAGGATATAGTCTTGCATATTCTTTAAAGGCAGTATATTCATCATCAAAGCTCATAATCCAGCTGTGGGCATGGGTTCCAAGAACTGGAACATCAAACATTTGACCTGCAAGCACGTTGGAGGTTCCTTTGCAGCCACCAATAATAGCGGCTCTTGCACCATAGGTACCGGAATCCGGACCCTGAGCACGGCGAAGACCAAACTCCATAACGCCATCCCCCTTGGCAGCATAGCAGACTCTGGCAGCTTTGGTAGCAATCAGGCTTTCGTGATTAATCATATTAAGAATGGCTGTTTCTACAAGCTGAGCTTCCATAATGGGAGCGATTACTTTAACCAGCGGTTCCCGTGGGAAGATGACAGTACCCTCTGGAATAGCATAAATGCTTCCGGAGAAACGGAAATTACTGAGATATTCCAGAAAATCTTCATCGAAAATTTTCAGACTTCTTAGATAGGAAATGTCGTCTTCATCAAAGTGAAGGTGCTCAATGTAATCAATGACCTGCTCTAAGCCGGCACAGATAGAGTAGCCTCCGTCCGAAGGATTGTTACGATAGAAGGCATCAAATACAACAATGTCTTTGTTGTTGTTCTTAAAGTAACCCTGCATCATTGTCATTTCATAAAGATCTGTCAATAATGTCAAATTTAAAGTACTCATCTTTTTGTGTGAAACTTTTTCTTGTGAAAGTTTCGCTCCTTTCCTTTTTTAGGATCTGTTTTAACAGACATTACCTCTGTATTGTCACCCATTATAAAACTTTCTGACAAAAAAGGAAAGAAAATCTTAAGATTTTAAATGAAGGGTTTTCTTGATACTTCCAGTATCTTTTGATAAAATACATGTGATGGAGGGAAAGATGAAGGAAGAGCAAAAGGAAAAGGCAATTGCAATACTCTGTGTTTTATCTGGAATTAGCTGCTATCTTATGGTCTGTCTTCACTGGATTGCAGGCTTGTTGGCAGCAATATTGTCAATTGCTCTTGGAATCTATCATGGTAACCAATATCAATGGAATCGGATGACGAAGATTGGTACAGCATTGGGAGCCGCGTTTTTAGCGTTTGGTGCATTGGTGTTACTAAGTATTCGCATTTATTACGCAATGATTCATTTATAGTCAGTGACAGAATTACTCTGTTACAACATAGAAAGGAAGGCAAGATATGAACGACGATAACAACATTTTCGATGAAAATGATATGACAGGGAACAATAATCCGACAGAATCATCTCAGACACCAGAGCATCATGCTCAGTCTCAGGAGAACCCATACGGTTACCAACAGAGTAATCCACAGGGAAACTACTATCAGCAGAACAACCAGCAGGGCAATTATTATCAGCAGCCCTACGGACAGTATCAGCAGACAGGAGCCAATGGTAAGAAGATAGGACAGGGCTTTGGTATTGCCAGTCTGGTACTGGGAATTATTTCATTAATTCTGTTTTGTACCTGTATTAATATTGTGTTAGCAATTGTTGCTATTATCTTCGGTATTATTCAGATTGTGAAGTATGAGAAGAAGGGAATGGCTATTGGAGGTATTGCTACTGCAGGAGCATCCATTTTACTTTTCTTTATTTGCATGGGACTGCTTGTTTCAAATCAGGATTTTATCCGCAGTATAGAGCAGGATATTATTACCTATGAAAATGATTTTGATTCTAATGATGTAGAGGATTGGAATCATATGATTGAAAAGTATACAAACGGCAATTATGACATTAATGTAGAAGGCTCTGATGAGGATGGCAACTACAATGTACATATTTCCCCAAATGAGGACGGAACACCTCAGGTAGATGTTCAGTCGCAGGATGGAGAAGGAACCTTATAATATACGAAAGAAAAAATCCATTAAGAACATTAGAGCTTAATGGATTTTTTTCATAATAAGAAAGGGAGAGCATATGGAAACAATACTAGAAGTAAGGGATTTGTCTAAGACCTTTCCCCTTTCTGCAAAACAGCAGAAAGCACAACATACCAAAGAAAAAAGAAAAACGGCAGTGGACCATCTGTCTTTTGAAGCCTACAAAGGAGAAATTTATGGACTCTTAGGCCCAAATGGAGCAGGCAAAACCACTACGTTAAGAATGCTTTCTACGTTAATCAAGCCGGACACGGGAGATGCATTGATTCATGGCAGCAGCATTGTGTCAGATCCAGATGCTGTTCGTGGTAAAATCGGATTTCTTACCAGTGAACTTAAGCTGGAGGATTTTTTTACCCCGGATTATTTGTTTGATTTCTTCTCACAGCTTCACGGTGTTTCACCGGAGGTTGCTGCTACAAGAAAGCAGGAGATGTTTGCACGCTTTGGAATTGATCAGTTTGCACAGACCAAGGTAAAGGACTTATCTACGGGAATGAAACAAAAGACCAGTCTTGTGGTTTCCCTTGTGCACAATCCCGATATTATTATTTTTGATGAGCCAACCAACGGGTTAGATGTTATTACTGCCAAGGTTGTAACCGATTTTCTTGTGGAATTAAAGAATCAGGGAAAGACCATTATTGTATCTACTCATATTTTCAGCCTGATTGAGAAGATTTGTGACCGTGTAGGAATTATTATTAATGGACATATGGTGGTTAGTGAGGCTTTAAGCGAATTGACCCGGGAAAAATGCTTGGAAGATGTGTTCTTTGACATTTATCTTCAGGAAGTAGGTGAAGATTATGAATAACAATGTATTAACAATTATGAAAAAGGAATTACATAGATTTTTTGGAGACAAACGTCTTTTCTTCACTACAGTATTAATGCCTGGATTAATGATTTATGTTATGTATTCCATTATGGGAAATACCATGATGAAGCAGTTTTCTACGGATGAAGACTTCCGGGGAACCGTCATTGTAGATAATATGCCGGAAGGATTTGAAAGTGCCTTTGATACGTTAAATCTTGACGTTGTCTTAGAGCCAGACCAGTCCACCCAGGAGAAGAAGGAACAGGTGAGCGAGGAGCAGGTAAATGCTTACGTTGTATTCCCAGAGGATTTCTCTCAGAAGGTGGCACAGGTAACAGGAAGCGGCTATACAGGTCAGGACTCAGATGGGAATATTGATATTAACAGCGGAGACTGGATTCCTAATATTATGGTCTATTATGTGTCCACCAATACAGAGTCTCAGACGGTGTATTCCACCATTGTTGCAATGTTAGATTCCTTTGAATCTTCTGTGGCAAATGTATTTGATGTGAACAATTTCCAGGACACCAATGAGACAGGGGATTTGGCCAGCAAAGAGGATGCTACGGGAATGCTGTTTTCCATGATGCTGCCATTTTTGCTTCTTACCTTTATCTTTACAGGATGTATGTCTATCTCCATTGACTCCATTGCCGGAGAGAAGGAAAGAGGAACCATTGCCACTCTTCTTGTTACCCCAATGAAACGAAGCCAGCTGGCACTGGGTAAGATTTTATCCTTAAGTATTATTGGATTGCTAAGTGGTGTGTCTAGTTTTGCTGGAACTGCATTATCGTTACCAAATCTTATGGGGGATTCCATGGGAGAAATCAATGCAGCAGTCTATGGTCCAATTGATTATTTATATCTGTTGTTTATCATTTTATCCACGGTGTTAGTAGTGGTTGCGGCTATTTCTGTAGTATCTGCTCTATGTCGTAATATTAAAGAGGCATCTACAGCAGTTACCCCATTAATGCTTGTTGTTATGTTTATTGGGCTATCCTCCATGTTTGCTGGAACTGACGTGAAGCCAATATGGACACGGTGTATTCCTATTTATAACAGTGTAGTTGCTATGGGAGATATCTTTGCATTTAATTATCGACCGGCTGATATCTGGCTGGGAGTAGGTGCCAATCTGATTATGGCAACCATTCTGGTGGTTGTTCTTGCCAAGATATTTGACAGCGAGAAGATTATGAATTCCTAATCTTTTGGCTTGAAGGGAAGTGCACAATATGTGGCTATGGATATTTATATTTTGTATGGATATGCTGATTCCATTTATGATGATTGGTTTTGCAGCATTGTGGAGAAAGCATCCACCAGAAGATATTAACTGGATGTATGGATATCGTACGGAACGCTCCACAAGAAATAAGGAAACCTGGAAATTCGCACATCAGTATGTGTCTGGTCTATGGTGGAAATGGGGCTGGGGTCTGTTAGCTCTTACCTGCATTATCTTTGCATATTTTTTTGGAAAAGAAGATATGGAGACGATGAAGATGGTTGTTACCTGGTACAGTCTGATTGAGTGTATTCCGTTGGTACTTGTGATTATTCCTACCGAGCGGGCTTTGAAGAAGAATTTTGACAGTCATGGTGTAAGAATCCTTTCTTCTGATATGCAGTCCAAGGACGGGCAATCCCCAGAGAAAGAAAAATCCGGTAAGAAAATTACGGAAATCCAAGTTCCAGCCGGCTATGAGATTCGCCAGATGGAGCTGGAGGACTGGCGGGATGTGCAGGATATTTATGCACAAAGTATTCAGGAGGGACGTGCCACCTTTTCTACCCATATTCCCAGCTACGAAACATGGGATAGGGAACATTTACAGGACTGCCGTTATGTGATAACCAACGGAGAACGGGTTGCAGGCTGGTGTGCAATCAGCCCTATGTCAGTGAAATCTGCATACTGGGGAACGGTAGAGGTTAGTCTATATATTGACCAGAACCACAGGAGATGTGGTATGGGCCAGGCACTTCTTCACCATCTATGTGTGGAAAGTGAGAAGAAAGGCTATTGGAGTCTGTATGCATGTATTTGTGCAGAAAATGAAGGTAGTATTGCCTTACATAAGAAATGTGGTTTTCGTGTCATTGGCCGAAGAGAAGCGGTGGCGAAAGACCGATTCGATTGCTGGCAGGATACCATCCTAATGGAACGACGCTCCAAAAGAATAAAATAAAAAAAGAAGCTCTTCCTGCATGTCAGGAGGAGCTTTTTTTGTGCAATAAGACAGTGGGTGGACCAAACAAAATTCATATCAAAAAAAGCAAAACCTATTGACATTTAAAAAGCAAATGATATAATCAAATTAACATATGAACAAATGCTCATATGTTACAACTAAAAACGCGAAGGAGAATAATATGAAAAAATCTTACAAAATTGAAGTTGACTGTGCAAACTGTGCCAATAAGATGGAGGAGGCAGCAAAGAATACTGCAGGGGTTGCAGACGCAGTAGTAAACTTCATGGCTTTAAAAATGAATGTGGAATTTGAAGAGGGTCAGGACCCTAAAACTGTGATGAAGCAGGTTTTAAAGAATTGCAGGAAAGTGGAAGATGACTGCGAGATTTATTTATAATTTCTTTGGCTCAATCACAAATTTTGTGGGATAACGGATTTCGAACATATCTCTTCCTA
>CAZYYO010000079.1:0-10081 GCA_964650965.1 uncultured Lachnospiraceae bacterium
CCAGCTGCAGGAATTAGTGGATCAGGGACAGGTGTTTGACCATTGTGTAGCGATTGGACCTATGATTATGATGAAATTTGTATGCAAATTAACCAGGGAATTACAGATTCCTACCGTAGTATCCATGAATCCAATTATGGTAGATGGAACAGGTATGTGTGGAGCTTGCCGTCTTGTGGTTGGAGATGAAGTGAAATTTGCCTGTGTAGATGGACCTGAGTTTGATGGTCATCTGGTAGATTTTGACCAGGCAATGACAAGACAACAGCAGTATAAGACAGAAGAAGGTCGCGCAATGCTTGCATTACAGGAGGGTGATACCCACCACGGCGGCTGCGGACATTGTGGAGGTGACAAGTAATGGATGTAATGACAAAAGTACCTGTAAGTGAGCAGGATCCCAAGGTTCGTGCAACTAATTTTGAAGAGGTTTGCCTGGGATATAACGAAGAAGAGGCAGTAGCAGAAGCAAGCCGCTGTTTGAACTGTAAGAATGCCCAGTGTATTAAGGGATGCCCAGTATCCATTAATATTCCAGCATTTATTGCAGAGGTGAAGGAACGTAATTTTGAAAAGGCTTATGAGATTATCAGTGAGTCCTCAGCACTTCCAGCAGTATGCGGAAGAGTGTGTCCTCAGGAAAGCCAGTGTGAAGGCAAATGTATCCGTGGCATAAAAGGGGAAGCAGTATCCATTGGTAAATTAGAGCGATTTGTAGCTGATTGGGCAAGAGAGCATGGAATCAAGCCACAGGGAAATCCTAAGAAGAATGGTCATAAGGTGGCTGTCATTGGTTCCGGTCCTGCAGGCCTGACCTGTGCCGGAGATTTGGCAAAAATGGGCTATGACGTAACCATATTTGAAGCATTACATGAAGCTGGCGGTGTTCTGGTGTATGGTATTCCTGAATTCCGTCTTCCTAAGAATAAGGTTGTAGCTGCGGAAGTAGAGAATGTAAAAGCATTAGGTGTGAAATTAGAAACCAATGTTATCATTGGACGTTCCATTACCATTGATGAATTAATTGAAAAAGAAGGCTTTGAAGCTGTATTTATCGGTTCTGGAGCAGGACTTCCAAGATTTATGGGAATTCCAGGGGAACAGGCGAAGGGCGTGTTCTCAGCAAATGAATTCCTTACCAGAAATAATCTGATGAAGGCATTTAAAGAAGGCTATGATACTCCAATTGCCAGAGGCAAGAAGGTAGTTGTGGTTGGTGGTGGAAATGTAGCAATGGATGCTGCAAGAACCGCCCTTCGTCTTGGCGCTGAGGTACATGTTGTATATCGTCGTAGTGAGGCTGAGCTTCCTGCAAGAGCAGAAGAAGTTCACCATGCCAAGGAAGAAGGAATTATCTTCGACCTGCTTCAGAATCCTACCGAAATTCTTGTAAATGAAGAAGGCTGGGTATCTGGTATCCGTGTTATCAAGATGGAATTAGGCGAACCGGATGAGTCTGGACGTAGAAGACCGGTAGAG
Organism: uncultured Lachnospiraceae bacterium; assembly: GCA_964650965.1. Taxonomy (GTDB): domain Bacteria; phylum Bacillota; class Clostridia; order Lachnospirales; family Lachnospiraceae; genus CAZYYO01. The sequence continues at coordinate 1,480 of CAZYYO010000079.1, forward strand.
ATTGCCGGCAGTGAATATGATATTGAGGCAGATACAGTAATTATGTCTCTTGGTACTTCACCAAACCCACTGATTCACCATACCACCAAGGGATTGGATGTGAACCGGAGAGGATGTATTATTGCACAGGAAGAAACTGGTGCCACTTCTAAGGATGCTGTATATGCAGGTGGAGACGCGGTAACAGGAGCAGCAACCGTTATCCTTGCAATGGGAGCTGGTAAGGCTGCAGCCACGGGAATTGACGAATATTTTCAGAATAAGTAAATAAAACATATGTAGTAAATAAAAAGAAAGCATCAGGAATGTGGACCATCCTGGTGCTTTCTTTCTTGTTGCTTTGGAAAGGATTTGTGTTGAAAATGCAAAGCTTTTACGATGTTATCTTAAGAGACAAGCTAGCAGCCTGTCATTATCCTCCGGTTTCATAAAGCAGAAGCGGAAATATTTATCATTCAAAAATGGGAAGGTAGAGCAGTCACGAATCATCATTCCTTCCTTAATGGCCCGTTCAAACAAATCCATGCTGGTTACATCCTCCTCTAAAATACGAACCAGCATAAAGTTGGCTGTGGGGAGATAGGGAAGAAACCTAGCATCCTTACGAAGAATTTCATAGATACGGTTCCGTTCTGAAATAATCAGCTGTCTGGTCTGTTCAATATATTCTAAGTCATCAAACATTAATTCTCCGGCAATAACGGCAAGAGAGTTAATGGTCCAGGGATTCTTTCGCTGATTCATATTACGAATCAAATCCGGGTTGCCGGAGATGGCGTAGCCAAGACGCAGACCAGGAGCGGCAAAGAATTTGCTGGTTCCTCGCAGGATAATAATATTGTTGTAGTAGGCAGTAATAGGAACCGCTGTAATGGCTGCTACATCATCTACAAATTCAATATAAGTTTCATCTACCATCACATAGATATCATGCTCCTTGCAGGCATTTAGAATCAGACGCATTTCCTTCTGATTGATGCTGGTTGAGGTGGGGTTATTGGGGTTACACAGAATCAGAAGATCCAGATTCTCATTTAACTTGGATAGAAAATGCTCAATATCCAATGTAAAGTTCTGTTCCTCCTTCAGGGGATAGTACAATGTAGTTCCTCCCCCTAAAGCAATTTCCCGTTCGTATTCAGAATAGGTAGGACCAAGAATCATGGCTTTCTTAGGATGCTCTATTTGGATAAAAAGAGAAATTAATTCGGTGGAGCCATTTCCTACTACAATATTGTCCATGGTCGTTCCTGCATATCTGGCGATGCATTCTCTAAGGGCAGTGTACTCCCGGTCCGGGTAGCTGGTAATGGCATCAATATGATGTGCTAAAGAGGAACGAAGCCTGGGGGAAATCCCCAGAGGATTCACATTGGCAGAGAAGCTGATAATATCCTCTTTTTTAATGCCATAAATCTGTTCTATTTTCTCTAAATCACTTCCGTGAAAATGGTCCTTATGTTTTATCATGATTGTCTCCTTAGGTTGCATGAAAAATGTAAATAGTTTATAATTCATTATAGTCATAAATGCTAAAAAATCAACCGTAGCGGACAGAAAGAACGGGTGTAAGGTCGTGCGAAAAAGAATCTGGCGAATGTCGGAGGGACAATTTGATAATCGAAGACCCAGGCTGGAATTCTCTACTGATGGAATTGAGTTGTCAGGGCTGGAAGGAAGTACGCTCCAGGGTGAATTTGAAATGCACAGCACCAATGGAGTGCCTATTCGTGGCATGATATATTCTTCTAATCCATATGTAGTTTGTCTTACTCCGCAGTTTGACGGAGTAGATGTTAAGATTCGCTTTACAGCAGGAGGAGCAGGATTCCATGAGGGGGATTCTATGGATGGTAAGTTCACAGTGGTGTATAACCAGGGTGTGGCTTACCTTCCTTTTGTTATGCATTACCTGCCCAAGCTCCCCCAGAGCCCATACGGTACAGTAGCTTCCTTAGAGGAATTTGCTCTGTTGGCACAAAATCACTGGAATGATGCCATGCAGATGTTCTATACAACGGAATTTGAGCAGCTGATGAAGCATACCACAAAGGAGCAGTACCTGTTATATCAGGGATATTCCAAGGCGGTACGAAATAACAAGAATTTCGAGCAGTTTCTGGTAGCCTGTGGCTTGAAGAATCCGGTGACCTATGAGATGGAAAGCCGCAGAGATGAATTTTTCTCTATTTCAGAGAATCAGAAGGAAATGGTTGAGATTACCAAGAACACCTGGGGCTATATTGAAATCACAGTGGAAAGTGATGCTGACTTTGTTAGTGTGGAAAAAGAGAAAATTACAACAGATTTCTTTTTGGGCAGTGTGCTTCAATATAATTATTACGTGCATAAGGATCGCCTGCATGGTGGATTAAATTATGCCCGCATCTCCTTTGACGGAAATGGAATTCACAGAGAAATTACAGTAGTAGCAACCTTAGGTGAAATCGGTACGCCTTCCCAGGTTATGGCATGGGAGAGAAGGAAACAGATTTTTCAGCTAACCAAGGCATATGAGGAATATCGACTTCACAGATTAACCACCGGAGATTGGTGCAGCCAGTCCATTCAGCTGATTGATGCACTGAAAAATGGAGAGAAGCAGGATATCTGGCTGGAGCTTATGAAGGCGCAGATGTACATTTCCAATAATCAAAGGCAGGAGGCACTTTGGATTATTTCTGATATGAAGAAGAATATTACAGACAAGCACAGTGTGAACTGGGCTTATTTGCTATATCTATGTACCTTAATTGAGCGGGAGGAAAGCTATGTAGACCGTCTTACCAGGGAAATCGAGCTAATTTTTCGAGAGCATCCGGAGGATCCAAGGGTATTTTGGTTCTTGCTGTTTTTAAGAGAAGAATATATGAAAAACAGCAGTCGTAAGCTTAAGGCAGTGGCACAATGGATGATGGAAGGCTATCGTTCTCCCTACCTGTATATTGAGGCTTATTATATTCTGTGTCAGGATCCCTATTTAATGAATGGCTTGGATTCCTTTATCACAAGCATTCTTCGCTGGGCCGTTATGCATCAGGGAATTACGCCAGATCTTGCCATGCAGTTCTTTCAGATTTTGCCAGCAGAAACCAGGTTTCGAAGAGAAATTTATCAGATTGCCAAAGCATCCTATCAGGTATGTCCCAAGGAGGAATATCTTAGTGTATTCATTTCCTATCTTCTTAAGGGACAGGCCTTTGGAGAGGAGTATTTTCCATGGTATCAAAAGGGCATAGAGCAGGAACTTCGTATTACAGGACTTTATGAGGCTTATTTAATGTCCTTAGATAATGACAGTGTAGAGGAATTGCCTCAAATGCTTACCATGTATTTTCAATATCACAGTACCATATCCTATGATAAGAAGGCACTGCTGTATGCTAACATTATCAGTAATAAGCATAAGCATCCCCAGGTTTATGAGCAGTATCTTAGAACCATGGAGCTTTTTGCAATGGAGCAGATGAAGCTGGGGCGAATTGATGATAATCTGGCCATTATTTATCAGGAGCTGCTTCAAATGGGAATTATCAATGATGATGTTGCCAGTGGGATAGCTTCTCTGGTTTTCGTTCGAAAGATTATTTGTCTTCCCAAGGGAATCAACCGGGTATTAATCTATCAGGAGCAACTGGCTAATCCGTTGGTATATCCAGTGGTGAATCAATGTGCTTATGTACCGGTAATATCAGACCACTATCAGCTGTTTTTAGAGGATACCAGGGGATATCTTACTTCCAGTACCCAGGCTTACTATATGGAAGAATTGTTCCATATCGAGGGTTATGTAGATGAGCTGCAGAAATCAGCACCTCAGGAGATATCCTATATTCTATATTATTTGACCTGTCATCAAAATGCACAGCAGATGGAAACCAGGGATATGCATCTCATAGATACATTTATCCATTCCAAGGAGGTAAGTGAAGCTTATAAGGCATCCTTGCTTCCCCAGTTTATAGAGTTCTTAAAGAATCATACCCAGGAGGAATTGCTAGAGACCTACCTGATGGAGCAGGCGGACATTGCCAGCCTTAGTGCTGAGATTCTATCCTATGTGATTGAGCTGTTAATCAGCCGCAGCCATTATGAACGGGCATATCAGCTGGTGAAGAATCACAATGAGCTTTCTGTTTCCTTAGACAGCCTGCTTCAATTATGTCATCATATGATTTTAGATACCGACTTTTTGTCAGATGATTTTCTTATTAGTCTGTGTGGGTATTTAATGGAACAGGAGCAAAGCACTCCGATTACCACCTCTTATCTGGTAACCTATTATGTGGGACCGGATCAGGACATGGTTCATTTGTGGCATTTGGGGCAGAAGGAGGATCTGGTATTAGGCAAGCTGGAGGAACGTCTGATTATCCAGATGCTATATGAAGAACAGCTTCATGATGATTTGCCTCAGGTAGTAGATTCTTATTATGAGAAGAAGCCCAATAAGATGGTGATGGAAGCATATTTATCCTATCTGTCCCATCGTTATCTGATAAGTAAGGAGCAGGTGCCGGAGCATATTTTCCAGTATCTGCATATGTTTGCTAGAAGAAATGAGCGGTTAAATGAATGCTGCAGACTGGCGTTGATGAAACATCTGGCATATACAAAGGAGCTGTCTCCCCAGGAGTTTCAGCTGCTAGATCAGCTGGTAAAGGAATTTTTGCTGAAGAATGTGTATTTTTCCTTTTACAAGCAGTTAGATCATCGATTAATCGTGAAGTATCACCTGTATGACAAAATCTTCATTGAATATCGTGGCAATCCCCGAGAGCAGATTATGATTTCCTATCAGGTGAATCAGGGCAGGGTGCAGGAAGAAGAAATGTTAGAAATGTATCAGGGAATCTTCGTAAAGCAGTTTGTTCTCTTCTATGGAGATAAGCTAAGCTATCAGCTATATGGAGAGGATATTAATGGTCTGCCCATTGCCAGTGACCAGGTGGACTTTACAGATGTTGTGGAAAATGGAAAAGAAAATCGATATGATTTATTAAATCAGATGCAAAGTGCATTTATGTATGAAGAAGAGCAGCAGCTGCTTGCAGCTATGGAGAGATACCAGGGATTAGATAGTGTAACCCGCCAGCTGTTTACAACCATATAAACCGTAAAGGATAAAATTCATGGAAGAGAAAATGGAAGGGGTATATTTTGGCATTGATATCAGTGACAAATATACCATGATAAGCTTTTATCAACTGCATATGGATGAGCCTGAGACCATTAGTACTGTAATGGGCAGCGAAGCTTATCAGATTCCAACCTTTCTTAGTAAGAAAAAGGGCATGGGACAGTGGTTCTTTGGAAATGAAGCCAAAAGACAGGTGAAGCTGAATCAGGCCGTAGGAGTGGAGCAGCTGCTTAAAAAGGCGGTGGAGAATCAGGAGGTTTTTATTGACCAGGAGAATTACAGTGCCAGAGAGCTTATGGTTATCTTTATCAAGAAGCTGTTGTCTATTCCGGGACATTTCTATGCCAATGCTCCCTTAGAGAAGCTTATGATTACGGTGGATCGTATTTCCCTGGAAATCACCGAATTATTTACTATGGTAGCATCCAGGTTAGAGTTAGAACCACAGCAGATGATGCTGATAGACCATCGGGAAAGCTTCTATTATTACGCTTTGAACCAACAGCCGGAGCTGTTTCAAAACGACGTGGTACTATTTGACTATACCAAAAAGAATCTTATGCATTATATGCTTCGAAGAAAACAAAATACCATTCCCCAGGTGGTGGAAATGCTTCAGGGAAACCATGGTTCCCTTTTAGAGGAGCGGGATGTGCAGTTTGATGAGATTGTTCAGCAGGTGTTTGCAGGAAAGCTGATTTCTACAGTATATTTAATCGGAGATGGCTTTGACGGTCAATGGATGAAAATCTCGCTGAACCGTATATGCAGAGGACGAAGAGCCTTTGTAGGGAAGAATCTTTATTCCAAGGGAGCCTGCTATGGAGGCGTTATTAAGGATGGAAAGAAGGACTGGCCCTTTGTATATATGGGAGATAACGAGCTGAAGGTAAATGTATACCTGAAGCTTCTAGTACATAATGAAATGCAGCTATATTCTCTGGTAAATGCAGGAGAAAGCTGGTATGAGTCCCGAGGAGAGTGTGAAGTGATTCTAGACGGAACTCCGGAGATAGAAGTGTGGGTTCAGCGTCCGGACAGCAGAGAGGCCAAGCTGGAGGTACTAGAGCTTACCGATCTTCCTGTGCGGGAGAATCGAACCACAAGACTTCGAATAGAAGCCCGGCCTGTTTCAGACCAGGAGATTACTGTGGTTATCAAGGACCTGGGATTTGGCGAAATTGTTACCAGCTCCAATCAAACCTGGGAGCATACCATTAAGGTTACATTTTAGAGGAGGGCAATATGGGTGAGCTAATTTTATGCAGACAATCCATTGCGGCAGTTCCTTATTATTTAGAGGAAAGTTCGTTAAATATCTATTCCCTGGAGGAATTAAGCTATTACATTGCTCATAATATATATCTTTTAAAGGCCGATTTCATGAATCTGGATTTATGTCACTGGATTGGAAGAGAGCTAAAGCAAAAGGAGCTCGAGGAACAGCTTCTGGCACTTTTGACAGAAAATACACCCTTACATATTTTTGTGGGACATATCCTTTCCTACTGTGGGTATCTAACGCCTCAGGAAATACGGGATATTCTGGAAATGATTGCTGGATTTGAAAATAAAAGCGAAATGGAATGCTGTAAAATGCGGGCGGATCGTCTCATGGATAAGGGAAGACTTGCAGATGCCATTCGGGAGTATGAACATATTATTGACGGAAGCGGCAAGAAAGAATCTCAGGAATTCCAGGGAAATGTATGGCATAACCTGGGAACGGCCTATGCCAGATTATTCTTTTTTGAAGAAGCAGTGATGTGTTTTGAAAATGCATATCTTAATAACCGCAGACAGCAGTCTTTAAAATCCATGCTGTATGCCATTCGATGCAGTAAGGATGAAAAGGCTTATGATAGAGCCATTGAAAAGTACCAGGTAACACCAGAGGAAAGAGATAATATTGCAGGTCATGTGACCACACTGAGTCATAATGAAGAAATTGTTACATTTGCTGAAAAGCTGAGACAGCAAAAAGAACGGTGCCAGAATCAGCAGGAATATAAGGATGCATTAACAAAGCAGCTGATGGAATGGAAGCAGGAATATATTAAGCTATGCAGAATATAAAGAGGTAGCGTATGTTATTTGGTAAGAAGAAAAAGAAACAACAGGAATTGGATGCTGCATTTCTTAAGGTATATCAGGAGATTGACACCATTGACAGCTGGGATGACCCTAAGAAGCTAGAGCACTATATTTTGGACTCCTGTGAGCAGATTATTGAAGCCACCAAGGAAATTGAATCCCAAAAGACGGAATACCGGGTGGTTACCGCTTATTTAAATGATATTCTGAAAATAGAACAGCTTCCTAAGAAGCAGCTAGGAGAGATTAAGGAGGTCGCTTCTAATATGGTGGAGCTGAATAAGGCAAAAGAGTCTTATCAGAAATCTGCCCATAATATTTCAGAGGAACAGTTTGTACTAATGGAGCAGGAGGAAGAGGAAATTCCAAAAACCATTGGCAGGCTTCAGGAAAATGAAAAATATCAGGCAACGGTAAAGCGGGATATGAATTATTTAGAGGCCAGCAAAAGCGAATGGGAGATAGAGCGGGAAGATTTGATGGCACAGCAAAAGCTATTAAAGCATGTATCCATTCTTCTCTTAATATCCTTTGGCTCTCTGTTACTTTTGGCATTGATTCTTCGTAATGTATTTATGATGGATGTTACCTGGGGATTGTTGGGAATTTTCCTTTTTGGTGGGGTGTCCGGCTTTGGCGTATTCTGGAAGATGTCTAGTAATGCCACCGATTTAAAGCGGGATTTATATAAAATGAATCAGGCAATTACCATGCTGAATCGTGTGCGGATGAAGTATGTGAATGTAACCAATGCCATTGAGTACACCAAGGAAAAATATGGGGTACAAAATTCCTATGAGCTGAATTATCTGTGGGAGCAATATGTAGATGCGGTGAAGCAGAAGCAGAAGTTTATGAAAAACAATGATGACTATGAGTACTTCACAGGACGGCTGATGCGATTAATGCAGAACCTGGAATTGTACGATAGAAAAATCTGGCTGAATCAGACGGAGGCACTGATTAACAGTGAAGAAATGGTAGAGGTAAAACATCATCTGGTTGACCGGCGACAGAAGCTTCGCCAACGGATGGAACAAAATACTGCCAACGTACAAAGTGAGCGGGATGAGATTGACCGTATTATGACAGAGCATGACCATTATGTTCCGGAGATTTATGAGATTATTAACTCGGTGGATAAGCTGTGTAAGCTGAAAAAATAAAAGAAAATTAACGAAAAGACCCATCTGTATGAGAAAATCATGCGGATGGGTCTTTTCAAATAAAAAACGGGTAATCGTCACACAGACTTCACCTAAGCCTTCTAGAATACAGTCAAAAGGAGGAACCGCTATGGAACAAAATGTATTTCAAAGATATGAGAAAAAATATTTATTAAAGAAAGAAGAGTATTTGACCATACGA
>CAZYYO010000080.1:0-10031 GCA_964650965.1 uncultured Lachnospiraceae bacterium
GGAAATGCTTCTGTCTCATCAACTTCCTGAGCCAGAGGTTTTACTTCATTTTCAGCGAATTCTTTAAATAAAGCTCTCGCCATTTCATGTTTTTTATCTAACGCAAAATCCATGATTAACTTCCTCCATTTATTCTTATATTCATTATTACGGATTCCCTTACGAGAATCCATAATTAAGTAACTGTATCATACCTGAACAGTTGTTATTGCCGGCATTCCTTACTGTGCATCTACTGGTGTTTTTGTACGGTCTGCATTATATATGTAGAATCCCTTACCTGTCTTAGCACCAAGGTTACCACCACGTACCATCTTGCGAAGTAATGGACATGCACGATATTTGCTGTCGCCTGTCTCATTGTAAAGAACGTCCATAATAGCAAGGCAGATATCAAGACCGATGAAATCTCCTAACTCAAGAGGTCCCATTGGATGATTTGCACCAAGCTTCATTGCAGTATCAATACCAGCGATATCAGATACACCTTCCATCTTAATGAAAGCTGCTTCGTTAATCATTGGGATTAAGATACGGTTAACAACGAATCCACCTGCTTCATTTACCTGAACAGGAGTCTTGCCGATTTCTTCTGAAATCTTCTTGATTGCATCTACGGTCTCTACTGGAGTGTTCACACCAGCGATTACTTCGATTAATTTCATACGGTCTGCTGGGTTGAAGAAATGCATACCAATCATTGGACGGGTAAGACCATTTCCGATTTCAGTAATGGATAAGCTGGATGTATTAGATGCGAAGATACATTCTGGTTTTGCAATCTTATCTAACTCACCAAATGTAGTCTTCTTAACTTCCATGTTCTCAAATGCAGCTTCTACGATTAAATCGCAGTCAGCACACAGGTCTTCCTTTAATCCTGGAGTAATGCTTGCTAAGATAGCGTCTACCTTCTCCTGGGTCATTTTGCCTTTTTCTACAAGTCTTGCATATCCTTTTGCAATCTTGTCTTTTCCACCTTCAGCCCACTCCTGCTTAATATCGCAAAGTGCAACTTCGTAGCCATCAACCATAGCGAATGCTTTTGCAATTCCCTGTCCCATGGTTCCTGCTCCAATAACTCCTACTTTCATAGTATTGCCTCCTAATTTACCAAATTTTTTTTTCACAAGTACTAATCTCTTTCAACGATGGTTGCACAACCCATTCCACCACCGATACATAATGTAGCAAGACCCTTCTTAGCGTCTGCTTTCTGCATCTCGTGTAATAAGGTAACTAAGATACGGCAACCTGATGCTCCAACTGGATGTCCTAATGCAATAGCACCACCATTTGGATTTACTTTATTCATATCGAACTTCAAATCTCTTGCTACTGCAATAGACTGAGCAGCAAATGCTTCATTTGCTTCGATAATATCCATATCATCTACAGAAAGTCCTGCAATCTTCATAGCCTTCTGAGTTGCTGGAACTGGACCAACACCCATGATTTCTGGCTCAACTCCGCCAAGAGCACCTGCTACGAAGGTAGCCATTGGAGTAACTCCAAGCTCTTTTGCCTTCTCTTCGCTCATTACAACAACTGCTGCAGCACCATCATTGATACCAGAAGCATTTCCTGCTGTAACCAGTCCGCCTTCTTTACCTGAGCAGCATCTTAATTTGCTAAGAGCTTCCATGGTTGTTCCAGCACGAGGACCTTCATCCTTAGTAAACATAACAGTTTCTTTCTTAACCTTAACAGGTACAGGAACGATTTCATCATCAAATGCTCCAGTAGCCTGAGCCTTCTCACATTTATTCTGGCTGTTTACTGAGAACTCATCTAATTCTTCTCTTGTAATGCCATATTTATCACATACGTTCTCTGCAGTAATCATCATGTGATAGTGGTTAAATGCATCTGTTAATGCATCATTTACCATAGTATCAATGATTGTTGCATTGTTCATACGATATCCGAAACGGGCTTTTGTCATAGCATAAGGAGCCATGGACATGTTTTCCATACCACCGGCAACAACAATATCAGCCTGTCCAGCCATAATCATATTGGCTGCTTCATTTACACATTTTAATCCGGAACCACATACTACATTAACTGTAATTGCTGGTACTTCAATAGGAAGTCCTGCTTTGATGGAAGCCTGACGAGCAACGTTCTGTCCCTGTGCTGCCTGGATTACACATCCCATTTTTACTTCATCAACCATCTCTGGAGCAACTCCTGCTCTGTTTAATGCTTCCTTGATTACGATAGCGCCTAAGTCAGCTGCTGGTGTATTGCTTAAAGCTCCACCCATTCTACCGATTGCAGTACGGCATGCGCCTGCTAAAACTACTTTCTTACCCATATTCGTTTCTCCTTTACTTAATGTAATCTCACCGTGAACAAACTCATGTTATCATGGAATTCTGACAATTCTCTGAATATTTGGTGAATGTATTGTTAAAGTTGCGTTAATTTTTTAACAATCCAAACCAAAAAAAATGAGCCCGCGGCTTCGGTACCCTTAGATACTAGCACAAAAAAACGTCCTTCGCAACCATAATTTTATTCCATTTTCTTATCAAAAATCAAATTGTCAGAATTTACACACAATTTCTAAGATGAATTTCTCCTTTTTCCTCTTTCTAGTTTGTTAAATAAATCACAAATCAAGGATTTACACTGGTTAAGCTATCTTCCATCCGCCAATAATTTGTTTGTGTTTTTAACGAATTTATCCTATTTGTCAGAATATAAACTTTCTATAAATAATAAAAAAGGTGCAAAGAACTGTTATCGTTCTAATTTGCACCCCATTTTACAAAGAAAGCATGTGCTCCAATCATGGTATATCCTGTAATGCCATAATAATCTGCCCATTTTTGTGTCATAAAGAACAGCCAGGGACCGGAACGGTATCCGTTTAACACCTCTTTTGCCACATTGATACAGGTAGCATTGGGGCCTCGCTGTAATATGGTATCCAAATGACCATCCCTTGCTGGCTGAAACTGATTGGTCTGATAGATAACACCACTTAAGGAATTGGGAAATTTAGAGCTCTTCACTCGATTCATAATTACGCTGCCTACCGCCAACTTTCCTTCATAGGACTGGTTATCTGCTTCCGCCTGGATAATGGCAGCCATTAAGGTAAGGTCTGCCTGGGAATAACCTGACATGGCACCAGAGTTATCTTCTACTACCGTTTGTCCGGTTTCCTGCTCTTCCTTGGCTTCCTCCTGGGCAATCTGCTGTGCCAGCTCTGCCTGGGCTGCTGCATACTTCTGCTCCAGCTGTGCTTCCTGCTGCTGATAGGACGCAATCTTCGCATTGTATTCATCCACCGTCATCTGTGCTACAGAGACTTCGCCAGCTTTTGCTGAATAGGCACTGCCTGCATTCATAACCAGGTCATCCATTTCATCCTGCTTAGTTGTTAGTGTCTGCTGATATATTCCCAGTTTCTGACTCTTTTCCTCTAAGTCAGCTGTCATTTGTGTGATATTATTCTGCAGCTCCTCATAGGAAGCAAGCATATTTCTATCATAAGACAAAATTTCTGCTGTATATTCCACTCGCTTAACAAATTCAGCTACAGAACCACTTTCTAAAATCCCCACCAGCAGGGAGCTGCTACCAGATTCATAAGTATATTGAATCCGTCGCTTCATTCCCTCATATTGGGTCTTTTGTGCTTCCTCAGCGGCCTTCTTCTGTTCCTGTAATTGTTCCATTTCTGTCTGTATGGCAGCAATGGAGCTTTGCGTACTGTCAATTTCATTGGATAATGTAGACAGCTTCTTGCTTAAATCCTGATAGGTGCTGTTCAAGCTATCCGCTTCATCCTGAAGATTATCCACTGCATTCTGGGCAGAATCCTTGTCTTGCTGGGTGTCTTGAATCTGCTGCTGCACCTGCTGCTGTTGCTGTTGTATATCTGTCAGGCTGGAGGCATAGGTAGGAGATGTTTCCGTGCAAAGAAGAATTCCCAGCATAACAACAGAAAGCACACGCCACGGTCTGCCATTTCTATGGTTACACTTTCTCTTCGCCTGGTATCTCATGAATATCTCCTCCTTTCTGTATTTCCCGCTCTGTTATCTGCAGGATGTGCTGATAGATTCTACCGCTACAGCTCCACCTCGAACAATTTGTATATGCTTATATTTCTTCTTCAGTAATGTAATCAGCTCATTATTTCTTCGCTCTGTCAGCATACATTCTAATAATACACTGTCTTCTCCAATATCTGCCACCTGTACACTGAACACCTGGGCAATCTGGAACACCTCTTCCTTTTCCATGGTACTGATTCCCAATACCTTTGCAAAAAGGATTTCCTTCATATGAAGAGGTACATTTGTTAAATCCATTACCTTAATGACTTCCACCATACTGTTCAACTGCTTCTTAATCTGTTCAAAGGTAATGTCGTCGCTGGTAACGCAAATAGTCATGCGGGATACATCTTCATGCTCCGTGGTACCAACGGTAAGGCTTTGCAAATTGTAGGATTTTCCAGAGAAGAGCCCTGACACCTTGGCCAAAACACCAACCTGATTTTCTACATATAATGCAATCCATCTATTTTTCATGTTGTTCATCTTAGGCTCCTCCTACTTTAAAATCATTTCGCTCATTGGATTTCCACTTTTCACCATGGGAAGAACAATTTCCTCGGTAGCGATCATGAATTCAATGATAGTCGGTCCATTTGTAAATGTTGCTGCAAGATCAAGTGCCGGCTGAATTTCCTCTTCTGTGGTTACACGAATGCCCTTGGCTCCGTAGCTTTCTGCCAGCTTCACAAAATCAGGATGATAGGGTGGGCAGGCATCATTTGGTCCCTTGCACTGGTCAGGACAGCCAACCTGTCTTCTCAGGCAGGTAATCTCATATCGCTTGCCATAGAACAGCTGCTGCATCTGACGAACCATACCAAGATAGTAATTGTTAAGAATACATACCGTAATAGGTACATGTTCACACATGGCTGTGGCCAACTCCTGAAGATTCATCTGCATGCCACCGTCTCCGGTAATACATACCACAGGCTTCTCCGGTGCACCAATCTTAGCACCAATGGCTGCCGGAAATCCAAATCCCATCGTTCCTAATCCACCTGAGGTAACCATCTGCTTCTTACTGGTAATATCAATAAACTGTGTTGCCCACATCTGATGCTGTCCCACATCCGTTACCACAATACCTTCCTGATAGGTATTGTTAATGTGTTCCATAATCATCTGAGGACTCAGTCCCTTGTCTTTTCTCATTTCCAGGGGATTCATCTCATCCCACTGATGAATTTTCTCTATCCACTTCTCTGTCTTCATAGGCTCAGCCCATTCAATGAGACGGTCTAATGCAATGTTGGCATCTGATACCACCGGTACATCTACCACAACATTACGAGAGATTGCTGCCGTATCCACATCTACATGAATAATCTTGGCATTAGGAGCAAACTCGTTTAAGTCCCCGGTAATGCGGTCGTTGAATCGTGTACCAATTGAAAATAATACATCACATTCACTTACAGCAGTATTCACTGCATATTTTCCATGCATTCCACAATTTCCCATATATAAGGGATGGGTGGTATCAATGGCACCTTTTCCCATAATGGTAGTAATGACTGGCACCTTCATGGTCTCTGCAAATGTAGTCAGCTTCTCATTGGCACCGGCAATATTAATACCACCACCTGCAAGAATCAGCGGACGCTTGGCAGATTTTAGAAGCTTATATGCCTTTTTCAACTGACCAATATGCACAGTGTCGTTAGGCTTATAGCCACGAATATTTACATTTTCAGGATATCCTGCGGGACCGCTTTGTACCTGAATGTCCTTGGGAATATCAATTAATACAGGACCTGGCTTTCCTGTCGTGGCAATATGAAATGCCATCTTAATGGTTTTGCCCAAATCCTTTCGATCTCGCACCGTAACACCATATTTGGTAATACTTCTTGTCATTCCAACAATATCAACCTCCTGGAATGCATCATTACCAATTAGCTGCTGAGGCACCTGACCGGTAAATACTACCAAAGGAATGCTGTCATAATGAGCATCAGCAATTCCGGTAATGGTATTGGTAGCTCCAGGGCCACTGGTAACCAGGCACACGCCCGGGCGTCCGGTGGCTCTTGCATAGCCTTCTGCTTCGTGAATTAACGCCTGCTCATGGCGAGGCAAAACCACACGAATACTGTCCTGTTTATATAATTCATCTATGATGTCGGTAACCATTCCTCCAGGATAGGCGAAAATCGTATCAACGCCCTCCTCCTGTAATGCTTTTACAAATAATTTTCTTCCAGTTATGTCCATCTTTTTTCCTCTTTTTTCAAGATATCGCTCTATATGTATTGAAGTACCTTCAAAATATAAATCCAGCCTGTTAATGTCACCGCCGCAATCAATGTAGTAAGCACAATCACACTTGCGGTAAGAACGCCATCATTTTTCATGTTCTTGGCCATAATATAGCAGCTTGGTGTAGTGGGTGCCGCCAGCATAATAACAATTCCAATCATCTCTTCTCCGCGAAATCCCATAGCTGCTGCAATGGGAAGAAAAATCAATGGTTGGATAACCAGCTTAATCATCGATGCTCCTATGGCCGGTTTGATTTTGGCAATGGCCTGCTTTCCTTCAAATCCTGCACCTAAGGTAATGAGAGCCAGGGGTGTTGCCAGCTGAGCCACGCTGCTTAAGGTCTTATCTGCAACGATTGGCAATTGTAAATGTATCAATGATGCAATCATGCCTAATACAATACCAATGATAATGGGATTTTTCAATATATTAATCATGGCTTCCTTGATTTTGGAGTTATCCCGAATGCCTGCATTTTCTCCTTCTGTGTCATTGGCCTCAAAGGTTAATACCAATACCGAAAAAATATTATATAAAGGGACTGCCCCAATAATCATCATAGGTCCCATGGTAGACTTGCCAAACAAATTCTGGATAAATGCCAGTCCCATTACCGCTGCACTGCTTCGAAAGGAAGCCTGTACAAATGCTCCCCGTATGGAATTATCCTTCACCAGCAGCTTGGCCAGCCCCCAGATACTCCAGAAACACACAACCGTGGCACCTGCACAAAACAGTATATATTTGGCATCAAATGCCTGCCTTACATCTACTGCAGAAATATCCATAAATAGCATGATTGGAAGGGTTACTTTAAAATTTAATTTATTGGCAACATTTACAAAGTTGTCATTTAACATGCCAATCTGTCGCAATCCCCAGCCAATCACCATCACCAGGAAGATTGGCATTGTAACATTCAGGCTGTATATAAAATCATTCATCTTTATTTCGTATAGGTTGCAAAAGCATATTCTACAGAAGAATCTGTCTGCGTTTCTCCCATCTCCGTCATCTTCCAATCTGCCTTCTCATCCAGATTTGGAAAATATGCATCTGCCTGGAACTCTCCGTCAATTTTGGTAATATATGCCTTGTTGCACATCGGCTCCAGCTGGCGGTAAATGCTTTCTCCACCAATGACATAAATCTTGTCGTCTTCATATTGTTGAAGCTCGTCCATCAGCTCCTGGGTGGAATGAACCACAATGGCTCCCTCTACCTGGTAATTCTCATCTCTGGTTAAGACAATGTTCACACGATTTTTCAGTGGAGCCTGGTTTGGAAAGCTTTCTAATGTCTTTCTTCCCATTACAACTACATTTCCGGTAGTTGTGGTTCTGAAGAATTTCATATCTCCTGGTAAATGTACCAGAAGCTTATTGTTGCATCCGATTGCCCAGTTCTTATCTACGGCGGCGATTAAATTCATAAGGTCCTCCTTATATAATAGCAATATCTAAATATATTATATGTGCGATAATATTCAATGTCTTGCGATAAGGGTTCCTCCCACTTCGTGGGTCCCTCCTTACCGCATGCCTTACCGCCAGTTAAACAGCAATTGGTATATTTTTAATCTGTGGTCCGGTAACATAGTTATCCAGACGAATATCATCTTCTGTAAAATCATAGAAATTCTTAATCTCTGGATTTATCCAAAAATCAGGTGCTTCCTGGGGTTCTCTGGAAATCAGTTCCTTCACCAAGGGAATGTGGCGGTCATAAATATGAGCATCTGCAATCACATGCACCAGCTCGCCCACCTGCATATCACACACCTGTGCCAGCATATGAAGCAGGACGGCATACTGACATACATTCCAGTTATTAGCTGCCAACACATCCTGGGAACGCTGATTTAAAATTGCATTTAACACCAGCTTGTCCGAACCTGGCCGAGTGGTTACGTTAAAAGTCATGCTGTAAGCACATGGATATAAATGCATCTCATGAAGATCCTGGTGAACATAAATGTTGGTCATAATTCTACGACTAAAGGGATTATTCTTCAGATCATAAACAACCCGGTCTACCTGATCCATCATGCCTTCCTTATATTGATGCTTTACGCTCATCTGATATCCGTATGCTTTTCCAATAGAGCCGGTCTCGTCTGCCCACTCATCCCAAACGGTACTTTTCAAATCATGAATATTATTGGACTTCTTCTGCCAAATCCAAAGCATCTCATTGGTACAGCTCTTAATTGCAGTTCTTCGTAAGGTAACCGCTGGGAATTCCTTAGATAAATCATAACGATTTACCACACCAAATTTCTTAATGGTATAAGCACTGGTTCCATCCTCCCATTTCGGACGTACCTTCTCTCCTTCTGTGCTGACTCCGTTATTAATAATATCGTTGCACATGTCTATAAATATCTGATCTGCAAGACTCATGGCAGTGTTCTCCTTCCCATTGGCTGCTGGCTTTATTTTTTAACTAATTCTCTTTATTCTACATAATTTTATAGTATTAGTCCATACTGTTTCACAAGTTTATCCGCTCCTCTGCTGATTGTAAATAGAATAGCACATTTTTCTTGTTTTTCCTAGGGCGAGTCCCATTTTGATTTATCAAATGATTACTGCATGGTTCAAAAAAAGGACCCCAGACATATCGTGCTGGAATCCCCTTCAAATACCCTTACTATTCTGATAAAATGTCATGCCTACTCTGCGTCTGTATCTTCTGCTTCCACACCAGACAGATAATCTGTAATTGCAGATAAATCAACAGATGCATAGGTAGGTGCTTTGGCAGCCTCTGCCTCCTGATATTTATCATATGCAGAAAATCCCAGCCATACTGCAAGCACTGCGAAAACAGCTACGCCTCCAATCGTTATGGCAATTCGCTCCATTCGCTGCTTCTTTAAAATTTTCTTGCGATCCTTTTTTAAATCTTTTTTATAATCTACCTTCTGCTGACTCATGTCTTACATTTCCTTTCGTTCCTAAGAAATTTATAAATAATAATATAGCTTATTCCATGAGAAAATGCAACGAAGGACACAATTTTTTACAATTTACTCTTCCTGTATCCGAGCCTGGTCTAAAGCCTCATCAATGGCAGACACAATAATCTCGGTTGTATACTGATTATTTTCCTCACTGGTAATATGTTCTGTAGACTGCTGCTGGTATATCTGCTCACTAACGGATTCCAATGCCGGCTCCATGAGCGGGTACATGGCAGCCACAGACTCTTCTAGATTCACAAAGGAAATGTCGTTAATATGATTTTCATCAACAATCACCTCTACCTCTAAGGTATTATCATTAAACTGGATGGCGGAGGAATAGACTCCCGGTATGTAGATTGCATCCTCTGTATCCTCCGACTTTCCTTCTCCAGAGGAGAACATCCACCAGAATAATATAATCAATAATACACCCAGTCCTGCAAAGATAGCTGTGTATACTAATTCTTTTAAATGAAATACCACGATTTTCGTCTTTGAACTCAATGCTGCCTCCATACCTCTTAGATATTGATAATATATGAAAACAGCCATCATATAATAACTAAAATAAACACAAAATTTTATTGACATAACTCCATTCATTTGTTATTATATCAAAGTCGTAGAAAACAAACCGACAGGATATGCGATAGTGGCTCAGTTGGTAGAGCACCTCCTTGCCAAGGAGGAAGTCGCGAGTTCGAGTCTCGTCTATCGCT
>CAZYYO010000081.1:0-10013 GCA_964650965.1 uncultured Lachnospiraceae bacterium
GGTTTATGTAAACTATGAGAGGATCAATCATGAGCAATCGACAACGAAGAAAGAAAAAGGCATCTGGGAAGATTTATATTGCTTGTATTATGCTTTTCCTCGTATTTGTGATGTCCATACAGATTGTGCGTCTGTATCAGAAAAATCAGGAATATCAGCAGAAGGAAGAGAGCCTGACCTCTGAATTGGAGGAACAGCAGAAAAAGCAGGAGAATCTTACTACATACGAGGAGTATACCAAGAGCCAGAAGTATCAGGAGGATACTGCCAGGAGTAAACTGGGACTTTTATATAATGATGAAATAGTATTTCGAGAAAAATAGAACATTCCTGTATCATCATAGAAGAAAAGGATCTTAGCATACCATCATAATAAATGATGGCTTGCCAGGGTCCTTTTTGCATGATTTTGACGAAATCTTTTTTGGAAAGAAATCATGTTATGACAAAGTTTGCCAATCAAAAAGACTATAATCCTATCTGCTACGGTATTCCGTCAGGGACGGATACGTCAAGGAGGTGGCTGGATGAAGAAGGATTTATGGAAAATAATGGTACTGGTGTTGCTTGGAATTTTAACCTGCCAGGTACAGGTATTGGGATGCTACCCGCTGGTAGCCGCTTATTTTATGGCCGTATATATGGAGGATTTCTATCGAGGAGCTTTGGTATTGTTTACGTATCTCTGGCTGGTTATGTGGCTTCCGATTACACAGCTGGGAAAATATGGAGTTATACTGCTGGTAGGCATGGTGGCAGTTGCGTTTTCTGAGCGTATGTATCAAACCTGTAGGAAACTATATGGAAGTGTTATGATTGCCCTGATAACGGTAACGGTTTCCTTTGGAGGACAAGCTTTTACGCAGCAGAGCAGGTACCAAGTATGGTTTATTGTATTTGAAGCGATGATGAGCTTTGCCCTTACGCTGTTCATTAATCGGGAAGCAGGACTTTTTATTGCATGGAGCCCATTGGGGAAAAGGAGCCGGGAGATAAAAAATCGGGTGGAGACACCAGCGTATTATGAAAGTTACGTGAAGGCGTTGGGAGAACTGTCGGAAACATTTACCAGAATTAGTCAAAATGGAGAACGAGACAAAAATCAACCCATGGAACAGCTGCAGCGACAGTTGGAAGTAAAACTATGTAATTCCTGCGGCCAATGCGCAGTATGCTGGGATAATCAGAATAAAATGCCCTATTTGCTAGGCGAGTTGTGGCGGTCTTTTGAAGGAAGGGGACAGATGGACCCTGAGCTTACCAGACAGCTGGAAGAGGAATGTATGAAGGCCAAAGAACTGGTGGCAGAGCTTGTTGTTATCTTTCAGAGAGTGAATTTGAACACAGCATGGTATCACCGGTTGATTGAAAATCGTGAAATGATTGCAGGCCAGCTGGATGCCATGTCTTATGCGTTGGAAAACTGCATCAATCGGGATGTGTGTGTGGATCAACAGCAGCAGGGACGATTAATGAAGCTGGCGTATTACGTGAAGGAACAGGGGGTACAGGCACAACAGATTCATCTATACGAAGGAGAACATGGGATGCGAAGAGTCACCATGGAGCTGAAAAGTCGGTGGGGAAATTGCGTTCCAGTAAAAGAAATTTTGCCGATTTTATCCAGATGTGGCCTGGGGGACATGATATCTGGAGCAAATAATCGTAACATCATTGGTCAGGAGCGTTTTCACTATGAGTTTATCACGCGACCAAAGCTTGCCGTTGTCCATGGAGTTGCCAGACTTATTCAGGAAGGCCAAGAGATATCGGGAGATAATTTTTCCCTTCTTACCAGAGAAGATGGCAAGGTGATGGCGGCCTTATCTGATGGCATGGGGTGTGGATATCAGGCAAGTCGGGAAAGTGAAACGGTTATTGAATTAATGGAACATTTTGTCAGTGCGGGCTTTTCCATCCCAGTAGCATTGCGGCTGATGAATGCAGCGATGATTTTTAACGGGGATGAGGACCGGTATTCCACCTTGGACGTATGCATGATAGACTGCTATAGTCAAGTGGCTGAATTTTACAAGGTTGGAGCCCATGTGTCATATATTAAGCACAAAGAGCAGGTTGAGGTGGTGGCAGCAGAAAGTCTTCCCATTGGCGCAGGGCTGCAGTTAGATACCAGCCCCTGGCGAAATCATATAGAAAACGGAGATTATCTTGTCATGGTTACAGATGGTGTGCTAGAATACTTACATGTTTTTAATCCCGTAGAAACAGTAAGAGATATGATTAGCTGTATGACTAACCAGGAACCGGAACATTTCGCCACTGGAATATTAGAGCGTGTGCTTTTATATACAGGAGGACGTGTTATGGATGATATGACCGTGTTGGTAGTAAAAGCGCAGGAGAAATAAATGATTGAAGAGGTATGGAAGCATATAAAGAATCAGACAATGCTAGAGCCATCAGATAGTATTCTGGTGGCTGTTTCAGGTGGCGCAGATTCTGTATGTTTGCTGCTTCTTTTAAATGAGCTGCGAACTAGATTCCCCAAACCATTGTACATGGAAGCTATTCATATCGAGCATGGAATCAGAGGCGAGGACAGTCAAAGAGATGCGGATTTCGTGGCACGATTGTGTGAAAAACAGAATATCCCTTTGCATACCGAACATTATCAGGTGGCAGAATATGCTAAAAAACAGGGGTTAAGTGTAGAAGAGGCAGGCCGATATCTTCGATATTTGTCTTTTGAAAAGGAAGCCAATCGCATTGGACAGCAGCAGGGGACAAGGGTGAAAATCGCTGTGGCTCATAATGCTAACGATAATGCAGAAACCATTCTTTTTCATCTTGCCAGAGGCACAGGTTTGGATGGCTTGCGGGGAATCCCAGGGCAAAGAGGAAATATTATTCGTCCCCTGTTGTGTGTAAGCAGAGGACAGATTGAGCAGGAGCTCAGCCGTCGGCAGCAGGATTATTGTGTGGATGCGACTAATTTAAGTGATGATTATGATCGAAACAAACTTCGTCACCAGGTTCTGCCAGTATTAGAGGATATTAATAGCGGGGCACTAGAGAATATTACTCGAACTAGTGGTATGCTTCAGGAACTGTCGGATTTCCTTCATAGACAATGCAGCGACATCCTGCGAGAGGCATCTAGCGTGGAAAAGGTACAGCTACCTCCTGATTCTGAAAATGAGGGAAGCCAGAGAGTGGAGGAAGAACTGCTTTGCCTGAATCGTCGGCGTATGCTTCAAGAAGATATTGTCCTTCAAAAGGAAGCAATTCATCAATGGATTTGTTCTTATGCTATGCATGGCAAGGACATTACAGCAGCACATATTAACAGTGTTACAGCTCTTTTGCAGGACGGCGTGGATAAGATTTTATATTTGCCATACCAATTGTGGATATATGCAACTTATGAAAAATTAATTATGGGAAAAGATGCCTCAAGAGCTAAGGCCTGTGTTGCCAGCATGTATACCCATACATTTCCCTTTTCTCAGGTGGAAGGGATAGAACTACTTTCCAAAGAGACGCAGATTTCTATGGAAAAGAAGCTGCCTTACTCTGCGGTGGTGAAAACAGGTGGAATAAAACTTTATCTAGAGGTGGAAAAAAGGGACATTTCCCAGGAAATTCCCCTAAAAACATATGTGAAATGGTTTGATTTTGACAAGATAAGTGGTAAACTTGATTTCAGAAACCGTAATACTGGGGATTACTTCACAGTGAATCGGAATGGTGGAACCAAGAGGTTCAAGGACTACTGTATTAATGAAAAAATCCCGAGACAGTTAAGGGATGAAATTCCCCTGATATGCCAGGACTCAGAAATTTTGTGGGCCGTAGGATATCGCATAAGCGAGAAATACAAGATAGATGAAAACACCAAAACAATATTAAAAATCACAATAATGGAGGAAAATGTACAATGAGTGAAAAGATCCGGGTTATGCTTCCAGAGGAAGAATTAGCAGCTAGAATTGCAGAGCTGGGAGCACAGATCAGTAAAGATTATGAGGGAGAATCCGTATTCCTTGTATGTATATTAAAGGGAGCATCTTTTTTTGCATGTGAATTAGCCAAGAGAATTACAGTGCCGGTTACCATTGATTTCATGGCTACATCCAGCTATGGCAGTGGAACAGTATCCAGCGGCGAGGTTGTTATTAAGAAAGATATAGATCTTAGTGTAGAGGGTAAGAATGTTATTATTGTTGAGGATATCATAGATAGTGGCAACACCTTCAGCTGTCTGTTAAATCTGTTTAAGGAGAGAAATGCCAAGAGCGTTCGTCTGTGCAGTATGCTAGATAAACCGGATCGGAGAGAAGTAGATGTGAAGGTAGATTATACAGGCTTTACCATTCCAGATGAATTTGTTGTTGGTTATGGCTTAGATTATGACCAGAAATATAGAAATCTCCCATACATAGGAGTTGTAGAATTAGATTAAAGGAGGCCCTGATTGAAAAGAACACATAGAGGCTTAGGGTTTTATGTAGCCCTTGTATTAGTCGTTATATTATTATGGTATTTCTTTACCGAAACCAAGACATCCACCTATACCATGACCCAATTTGAAACTGCATTAAATGATAACAAGATAGATTCCATCGTAATTGACCAAAATGAGCAGGTCCCTACAGGAAATGTAACCATTACCTTAAAAACAGGCAACAGTTATGTTTTGTACACCTCTGATGTAAACCAGATTCAGCAGATGCTGGTGCAGGCATCCTTTTATGACTATACGTTAAATGATGTGCCCCAGGATGGATGGATGAAGACACTGCTTCCCATGTTAATTGTAGTTGCAGCAGTATTTATTCTGTTTATGATGATGATGAATGCCCAGGCCGGTGCCAATGGTGGAGCCAATTCCAAAATGATGAATTTTGGAAAGAGCCGTGCCAAGATGACCAGCCAGGATAAGCTGACGGTAAAGTTCAATGATGTGGCAGGCTTGAAGGAAGAAAAAGAAGATGTGGAGGAAATCGTGGATTTCCTTAAGGACCCTGTGAAGTATACCAAGGTGGGAGCCAGAATTCCCAAGGGTGTGCTATTAGTAGGACCTCCCGGAACAGGTAAGACCTTGCTGGCAAAAGCAATCGCAGGAGAGGCAGGAGTGCCGTTTTTCAGTATTTCCGGCTCTGATTTTGTAGAGATGTTCGTAGGAGTAGGTGCATCCCGTGTACGAGATCTATTTGAAGAAGCCAAGAAGAATGCACCATGTATTGTATTCATAGATGAAATTGATGCAGTAGCAAGACGCCGTGGAACAGGAATGGGCGGCGGTCATGATGAAAGAGAACAGACCTTGAACCAGATGCTGGTAGAGATGGATGGCTTCGGGGTAAATGAAGGCATTATCGTTATGGCTGCAACTAATCGTGTAGATATCTTAGACCCAGCCATTATGCGACCGGGACGATTTGACAGAAAAGTATTTGTAGGACGTCCGGATGTTGGTGGACGGGAGGAAATCCTTCAGGTGCATGCCAAGAACAAACCTCTGGGAGAGGATGTGGATCTAAAGCAGATTGCTCAGACAACCGCAGGCTTTACTGGTGCAGACTTGGAGAACCTGTTAAATGAAGCGGCAATTGTGGCAGCCAAGGAAGATCGTGCATATATTGTACAGGAAGATATACGTAAATCCTTTGTAAAGGTAGGCCTGGGGACAGAGAAGAAGAGCCGTATTATCTCCGAGAAGGAGAAACGCATTACGGCATATCATGAAGCAGGTCATGCTATTTTATTCCATGTGCTTCCAGATGTGGGACCGGTATATTCTGTTTCTATTATTCCTACGGGAGCAGGTGCTGCTGGATATACCATGCCGTTGCCGGAGAAGGATGAAATGTTTAATACCAGAGGCAAGATGCTTCAGGATATTATCGTATCCTTAGGAGGACGTGTTGCCGAAGAAATTATTTTTGACGATATTACTACAGGAGCCTCCTCTGATATTAAGAAGGCAACTCAGGTAGCTAAGGAAATGGTTACCAAATATGGTATGTCATCTGAGGTTGGTCCAATCTGCTATGACAATGATGAAAATGAAGTGTTTATTGGAAGAGATTTGGCTCATTCCAGAGGCTATGGAGAAAGTGTAGCGTCCAGTATTGATGGAGAGATTAAGCGTATCATTCAGGAATGCTATGAGAAGGCCACAAGTTTGATTCAAAGCAATGAAGAAGTACTTCATGCCTGTGCCAAGCTTCTCTTAGAGAAGGAGAAAATCAATCGGGCAGAGTTTGAGGCCTTATTTGGAATCACCACCCCAGAGGATAGAAATGATATCCCGGGAGATGAGGGTGTTGTGGTTGAAGGTATGTAAGCATTGCCAAGAGAAGGTGTCTGTGGAGAAAAGTCGAGATTGTACAAAATGCACAAAAACGATATGCAAAAATTAGTAACTTTGTGCACACTTAAATGTAGACGGGAGATATAATAAATATCGTAAAAACCCCCAATACATTATATAAAATTTTTACTACCCCCATAGTAAAAATACCTTCTCCGAAAAGACAGCGTTCGATAGCTGTCTTTTTTACTATCCAAAAATAATGAGAAAGCTTTATGAAATAACAAGGAGAATGAAATCCATGATAGAAGAAGCAATTCATTCCGATGGAACCCAGGCGTACCGCAATCCAACGGAACCGGCGGCTCATGAGCCAGTAAACATCCGCATACGTGTTGCCCATGGCAATTTAATGGAAATTCACCTGATATGCCCAGGCGAGATAGAGTATCGCTATGCAATGGAGTTAGCAGAGGTTTCCGGATTTTTTGATTATTACCAGGTGACGATAATGATGCCACAGGAGACATTCTCTTATTATTTTCAACTTACAGAAGGTGAATATACCATATACTATGATGCCGGCGGCGTAACTCGTGAGCCTCGTATGGAGTATCTGTTTCGCATTTGCCCGGGCTTTGCTGCTCCTCAATGGAGCAAGGGTGCAGTCATGTACCAGATTATGGTAGACCGATTTTATAATGGAGATGCCAGTAACAATGTAGAAAACGGAGAGTACCATTATATTAATACCAATACCACCCGCATTGATGATTGGAACCGCTTGCCGGAGAATTTTGATGTGGCTGAATTCTATGGTGGTGATCTGGAGGGGGTACGGCAAAAGCTGTATTATTTGAAGAGTCTGGGAGTGGAAGTGATTTATTTTAATCCCCTGTTTGTCTCCCCGTCCAGCCATAAATATGATACCCAGGACTATGATTATATCGACCCCCATATTGGTGTCATTAAGAAGGATGGAGGAGAGAATCTTTCTCAGGGAGATTGGGATAATACCCATGCCACCCGCTACATTCAAAGGGT
Source organism: uncultured Lachnospiraceae bacterium (assembly GCA_964650965.1). Classification (GTDB taxonomy): domain Bacteria; phylum Bacillota; class Clostridia; order Lachnospirales; family Lachnospiraceae; genus CAZYYO01. The sequence goes on from CAZYYO010000081.1 coordinate 7,322, forward strand.
AACAGAGAAAGAGAATCTTCAGGCATCCAATGAATTGTTTATTCAGCTGGTAGAGGAAGCTCATCAGAAAGGAATTCGGGTTATTCTTGACGGAGTGTTTAATCACTGCGGTTCCTTTAATAAATGGATGGACCGGGAGCGTATATATGAGAATCAGGAGGGCTATGCACCGGGAGCATACGTATCCCAGGACAGTCCTTATCGCAACTATTTTCAGTTTCATGATGAGAATCAGTGGCCATATAACAGAAGCTATGATGGCTGGTGGGAAAATGATACCCTGCCTAAGCTAAATTACGAGGCATCTCTTGAATTACAGGAATATATTCTGTCCATTGGAGCAAAGTGGGTTTCACCTCCATATAATGCCGACGGATGGCGATTGGATGTGGCAGCAGACCTGGGACATTCGCCGGAATTTAATCACGATTTCTGGCAGCGATTTCGAAACAGGGTGAAGGAGGCCAATCCACAGGCGATTATCTTAGCGGAGCATTATGGAGATGCCAGTGCCTGGCTTCAGGGAAATGAGTGGGATACCGTGATGAATTATGATGCATTTATGGAACCAGTTTCCTATTTTCTCACAGGAATGGAGAAACATTCTGAGCATTATGATGAGGAAGCTTTAGGAGATGGAGAGCGTTTTGTACAGACCATGACTCACTATATGACACGGTTTATGACCCCGTCTCTTCAGTGTGCCATGAACCAGCTGTCCAACCATGATCATTCCAGATTCCTTACCAGAACCAATCATAAGGTGGGCCGGGCAGCAACTCTTGGTGCTGAGACAGCAGAGCAGGATGTAAGCATTCCAGTGATGAAGCTGGCGGTTATGATGCAGATGACTTGGCCGGGAGCCCCCACCTTGTATTATGGAGATGAAGCCGGGGTGTGCGGCTATACCGATCCAGATAATCGCAGAACCTATCCCTGGAATAATGCCAATTATAATCTTATTGATTATCATCGGGATATGATTATGCTGCATAAGGGAAGTATGGCACTTCGCCAGGGTTCCTTCCGCTTCCTGGGCTGGGGCAAGAACTACGTTAGCTACGGCCGCTTTACCCAACAGGAACAATATGTGATAGCCATTAACTGTGGAGCAGAAGAGATCGTTGTGGATATCCCTGTCTGGCAGGCACAGGTTCCCATGGAATCTTCCATGCAGCAGATTATGCTTACCAATGAACGAGGCTATTCTATTATGCCCCTGGAGCGACAGGTAAGCCAGGGAATGCTTCATATTGCACTTCAGGGATATACCGGAATGGTACTGTGTAGAGAAGAATTGAAATAGCGTGGAAGCGTGATACATGCACGCAGGAATATCAGTGAAAATTACCCGATGCTATGGTGGTGAAATAAAATATAAAATAAGTCTTGCACATCAAAAAATGCTATGATATAATATCATCTTGTCAGGGAAAAACTTACTGACAAAATGGATGGTTTCCCGAGTGGCCAAAGGGGACAGACTGTAAATCTGCTGCAAATTGCTTCGGTGGTTCGAATCCACCACCATCCATTGCAAGAAATCACAGTATTGCTTGCTATGCCGGCGTGGCGGAACTGGCAGACGCGCAGGACTTAAAATCCTGTGGTGGCGACATCGTACCGGTTCGATTCCGGTCGCCGGCAGTTCATAGAAGGCTCTAAGCATTGAGAGAACTCAGTGTTTGGGGCTTTTTTATTATGCAAAAATAATGCATACCATACACCAGCAGTGGCAAAAAAGAAATAAATTGATTATAATCAAAGTGGGTGGGCACCTACCAACAGTCAGGCTAAATAATTTCAGGAGGAACAAAAAATGTTCAATTATATTTGGCCAATTGTACTGGTCATATTATCTAACGTTATCTATCAAATATGTGCGAAAAGTGTACCCCAGGATGTGAATCCTTTCGCATCACTTACCATTACCTATATGGTAGGAGCCATCTGCTCAGGCGTAATGTACTTCGTAACCAACAGACCAGCCAACCTATGGAAGGAGGTCACCAGAGCTAACTGGTCTTCTTATGTATTAGGGCTGGTGATTGTGGGCCTTGAAGTAGGGTTTATCAATGCTTATAAGGCAGGATGGTCTGTTAGTAAGGCATCTATCGTACAAAGCTCCTTTCTGGCAATCGCACTGTTATTTGTTGGGGCACTTCTGTACCAGGAAGCCTTAACGTGGAATAAAATCGTTGGAGTGCTTATTTGTCTTATAGGATTGGTTTTCATTAATTTAAAATAGATGTTATACTACAAGGGAAGCAAGTATATCAGTTATGAACAATAATGTGGGAGGTATCGTTATGAAAGAGAAGATGAGCAAAGGAATCAACTGGATAACCCAGGCAACACTATTGGTGCTATTAGCCTATTATGGATGGCAGGGGAAAGAAGTGGGAAAGGAACCACACTGGATGATTGCGGTTCTCATCCTTCTCGTAATTGTGAATCTTCTGTCATGGTATATCATGTATAGCCAGGATTTGAAGGATATGGGGAAGCGTATGCACCGTATCATATGCCAGATGCTTTTTCTGGCAATCATCCTATGGATGGCAATTAGTGGCACAACAATACTGGCAGGCGGACAAAGCCTTATCTTTGTCATTCTGATTGTTGGGACAGCTGCTTTATCCCAGTATTTTCAACATCGGGAGGAACAAGAAGAATTATTTTAGCCTAAATA
>CAZYYO010000082.1:0-9904 GCA_964650965.1 uncultured Lachnospiraceae bacterium
GAATCTTCCTGCATTCTCTTGGACATTTCTCCAGGATGCTTGGCAAGTCTTCCACTGGCAAGAGCACTGTAAGGAGTCATGGCAATGTTATCCTCTGCACATAATCCAGCCATTTCTCGCTCCTCTTCTCGGAAAATCAGGTTGTAATGTCCCTGAATAGATACGAATTTGGCAAAGCCTTCCTTTTCAGCCAACGCATTTGCTTTCGCAAGCTGCCATGCATAGCAGTTGGAAATTCCAATATATCTGGCTTTTCCTGCCTTAACTACATTGTTCAGTCCTTCTAAAATATCATAAATGGGTGTGTTGTAATCCCACATATGGTAAATATAGAGATCCACATAATCCATTCCCAAATGGGAAAGGCTCTGATCCATCATTGTCTCGATGTGCTTTTGTCCTGAAATTCCAGCTTGGATTTCTTCTGCTGTACGTGGCAGGAATTTGGTAGCGACCACAACATCCTCACGGTTAGCAAAATCCTTCAATGCTCTTCCCACATACATTTCACTGGTTCCGTTCTGGTATCCCACTGCGGTATCAAAGAAATTAACTCCCAGCTCCAGACCATGCTGGATAATCTCTCTGGAATGCTGTTCATCTATGGTCCAGCTGTGCTGCCCATTGCCTGCATCTCCAAACCCCATACATCCCATACAGATGCGTGATACCTTTAGCTCTGAATTTTCTAACTTTGTGTATTCCATATTTTCCCTCCTGCTATACCTGCAATTCAATTTACTATATTTGAACTATTTCAGCTTTTCATATTCCTTTCTTGTTAACTCAAATTCCTTCCTAACTCATAAGCCTGTTTTGGATATTCTGTATGCTTTGTCATAGAAGGACTTCCGCAGCCTATTCCCAGCACCATGCCCAGATCCTCCAAATCAAGATATCTCACCAGCGTCTTATAGTGACTTTCTAAGGCGTCAAAAGTCCAGTTATCACTGTTCCATGCAACAGTAAGTAAAGCGGACTTCATATGCTTTCTTGTAATGCTGGAGTTATATGCACAGAAACGGTCAATTACTGTTTTCAGCTGTGCACTCATTCCGTAATAATAGAGTGGAGTTGCAAACACAATCATATCTGCTGACAGGATTGCTTCCCTGATTTTCTGATTTTCATCCTTCTGCACACATGGACCTTCATAGCCACAGGCAACACATCCTGTACATGGATGAATATTCATCTTGTCAATATCAAACCGTATTACGCTATGTCCTGCACCTTCGGCTCCCTTGCTAAATTCTTCTACTAAAATATTGGTGGAGCCTTTTATATTTGGGCTGCCTTGTAAAATAATAATCTTCATATGCTACACTCCTGTTCTGTTTTAGCAAACATTAACATTTTCATCTTGTTGCAGAATCTGGTTACAGCTTTGCAGTGCCTGTGCTCCCCAAGATTCACTTTCTGCTTTTGGTGTAGAAATAATACTGCAAGCCACAACTGCTGCTATTAGACAAATACCCCCTATTCCCTTTATCATCTTGTCTTTTGATTTCTGCGGATTGGTCCAAAAACTGATTCCCTTCATCAAATAAAATCCCACGTATACCCACATACCAACAATAGCAACGTTATTGATAATGACCATCACTAGAGAGGCTTCATAGTCTAACACTGCAAACATATTTTTCAGGAGCATATTGTTATAGATAGATAACGTTCCCAACTGATAGGCTCCATAAAATGCAACGCAGGATGCAAGAATCACTGCTGCTATTCCTGCCGATTTTTTCAGTTTCAATTTCCCTGTGACCATGTTCCAGTGCATTCCCAGATGAATGCTCATCAGGATAAATGACAAATAGGAACAAACCATGTGAAGTGTCCTGGCTGTTGCCATTCCTCCATGGATGGGAAGAAATGCAAATACATCCCTGGACATTACAATTCCGCTGTATCCGGTAAGTACAATGCCGATTAGGACACCCAAATTTACAATTGTCCGAGCCACTCTTGCTGCCGAATATTGCCCTTTTAGAATTGCTCCATACCATTTGACATTGAAACCGTTATGTACCAGAAACAATACCAGCATTGTCGCTCCAAGCACTTCATGATATAGATTTCCCGTTACCTGATATGCCATTAGGAATAAAAGTAAAACGGTCATTATAATATCAATTACCATTCTAAACTTGCTTGTCTGCTTCACGCGTCCTCCTTATTGTGCATTCACCCATTCCATAATTGCATCTGCTGATTCATGCTCTTTAAATCTTTTTCCATCCTTCCAGTCTCCGGTACCCGCAAGGGATGCCAGCGTATCTGCAGAAGAACCCAATCCGCTGCTGGATGAGGTACAAAATGGAATCACTGTTTTTCCTGTAAAATCATATGCTTCCACAAAGGTATCCAGAATTCTGGGGGCTTCTCCCCACCAGATTGGGTAACCAATATAAATCGTAGAATATTGCTGAAAGTTATCCACTGTACCTGAAATAGCTGGTCTGACAGAAGAATCATTCATTTCCTTTGTGCTTCTGCTATTGTTATCATTCCAGTCTAAATCATCTTCTGTATATGGCTCCTCTGGAATAATTTCATAAAGATCAGCTCCTGTTCCTTCAGCAATCACTTCTGCAACCGTCTTTGTATTGTTGGTTGCTGAAAAATACACCACCAGTGTTGCTGCATCTGTTGTAGGCTCAGTATTTTCAGATTGTGAATCTGTTGTGCTACTCTTTGCGGCACTACTTCCACACCCTGTCAAACCAATGGACATACTTAAAACTAGTAATGCTGTCAAAATCTTTTTCATCTTTCCTTTGTTATACATAAACTATACTTCCTTTCCGATTTTCTTACAATCTCCAAGTACCTCCCCGGTTGCAAGATATTTATAGGTTGGCATTTCAAAAAGTACTGGTTTGAATGCTGCATAATCCAATTTGCCGTCTTCTCCAATCATTGATTCTTCTGCATAGGTGTTTTCAATCTTTAAAATGAAATTATCAAATCCATTAATTACAATGGTATCTTCCACAGTACATTCCATAACAAGTGGAGATGCTGTAATAACTGGGGTTCCTGCCTCTCCCATTTCATATTCAAATACTTCTGATTTATCTGTTTTCTCTCCGGATACGGTTCCACAGTAATCTGCCTTGGGAAGAAGTGCCTGGTCAACCAGATTGATGGAGACCTTTCCAGTCTTTTTTACAAATTGATTGGTATAATGTGGCTGTGCCAGGCTGATTAGAATTCGGTCATGGCTTACAATTCCTATATGGCAGACTAAAACCCAGTTGGGTTTATCTTCTGCCATAACTCCTACTACAGTTACTGGTGTTGGGTATAATGCTAATTTTGATCCTAAATTTTTCTTCATTGTTTTCATGCTCCTTGCTATATTTTAATGGGTGATTGATTTATCTCTATAATAAATTCAAGTTATTGATATGTCTAATACTTATATTTTATTTCATGAAATACGTTTTTTTGTATTTCTGGTGTTTTATTTAACCAATTATCAATAACCAATAATTAACAATCGCATATTGAAAAAGAAGGGTAACATTACCCTTCCTTTTCATTTTCATATTCTCTTCTACCTCATTGCCTATATCCGAATTTTATGTATTTCTATAGCAGAATTTTCACTCATATAGTATAATATTCTTAATTATTCTCGAAGAATACTTAACACTCTTCTATTGCGCTAACCAGTAAATCGCCAGTGTTTATTCGCTGTATATTTTAGGCATATCATTTCCTGGAATAGTAGAATCGCTCATATCGAATATCTTATAAAAACAGGAATAACCGAAATATCAGCAATCAGAGGGGAAAACAAATGATGAAAAACAAGTTTATGAATACCGTAAGCATACTTGCTGTTGTGCTGATACTTATCCTTAATATCACTACCCCAGCTTTTGCAGCAGAGAGCGACAGTAAGGTTGTTCGTGTTGCCTGTGGCATGAATGATATTCTGTATCTGAATAAAGATGGAGACCCAGAAGGCATTGGTCTATCCTATCTGCGTCAGCTTGCCTGGAACAATAACTGGACGCTGGAATATGTAGAGGGCTCCTATAACGAATGCCTGGAGAAGCTCTACAATGGTGAAATTGATTTCATGTTCCCTGTTGGCAAAGAAGAAGATCCTGATGGCAAACTGGCCTTCTCCCAGTTCAGTATTGGTTATCAGCAAATCGGTCTGTTTGCAAAAGAGGATGCGGATATCTACTATGACGACTTTACCGCTTTTGACCATGCGAAGGTGGCACTCTCCCTTGGTGGGAACAGTACCATTCTTGATAAATTTGCCAGCGAAAACAACTTTGTCTATGAGCAGGTACCCATGGATTCCAAGCAGGACAAAATTGATGCACTGATAAATGGTGATGTGGATTTAATTGCCATTAGCACATTGAATACCATACCAGAAGGAAAACTGGTTGCTGTTTTAGACCAGCTGCCTTTCTACATTTGCACAAGGGCAGACAACACAGAACTGCTGGGCGAGATTAACAAGAGTATGAGCGAAATTTTGACGCATACACCAGAGTTTGCATCTACATTGTTTCAATCAGTATTAGCCGGAAGAAATCCCATTTCCTATACAAGAGAAGAGCAGGAACGCATCGCACAAGAGGATACCATCATATTTGGAGTTTACAGTGACCGTCTTCCATTAGCAGGTATGGATGAAAATGGAAACTGCGTTGGTATTTATGTTGATTTATTAAAAGAAATATCTCAGGAGTCAGGGCTCAAAATCGAAATCAAGCCCATAACTGATAGTAACAAATTATATAGCTACATTGATGATGGCACTGTTGATTTTGTGCTGGGCATACAAGAACTCCGTTTCTCCCAGGATAATGCCGAAAATCATCTGTCCTCTGACAATCTCACTGATTGCACCACGATTGCCATCACACAGCCTGACTACAATTTAGACGAAGCAACAGCTCCGGTTGTTGCATTGACGCAAGACCGGACTTATCTGGAAAGCACAATCACTGAATGGTTTCCATCTGCAACGATTCAGTATTACGATACAAGAAGACAGTGCCTTGATGCAGTCAAAAACAATACCGCTGATGTTGCATTCCTAAACACATGGGAATGCAATTACGAAATCAAAAATGCCCGCTATAAGGGATTGATGGAATGGGAAAGCTATCGTTCTGTTTCGGGGCTGACAATCGGTGCAAGCCGCCAGTCCGATTTGGAGCTTCTTTCTATTCTTGAAAAAACAATTGGAAAAATCCCTGCAGATCGTATTACAGATATTGTTACATCCAACTTAAATTCTTCTTACGAAACCTATACCTTGGCAGATCGTTTTTATGCTGTAAGAACACCGCTTATCATCAGCAGCACTTTTGTTGCCGTGTTGCTCATTGCTCTCTTTATCTATTTGAGAGCAAAACGCAATTACATTAAGAATCTAGAAGAGGCCAATCACGCCAAATCAGAGTTTCTTTCCCGTATGAGTCATGAACTGCGCACTCCTCTAAATGCATTAAGCGGATACTCCGAATTAATGAGGGATAACCTGAAATCAAATTCCATTGATCCTAAATATCTTTTGCAGAATATCAGCCTGATTGAACGTGCAAAAGCCTATCTTCTTCGTGTCATTGATGATGTCCTTGATGTACAAAATGCAGAGTTTGGCAAGATTCGCATTCAGAAAGAAGAAATAGATGGTCAATCCCTTATTGAAGCAACCCAAAAGGTAATTGAAGCCGAAGCAGCGGAAAAGGGTGTTGATTTCAGCTATATCCGCTTAACAAATTATAATGACACCATCATAACGGATGGTATTCGCTTGCAGCAGATCGTTTTGAATCTGGTACATAACGCAATCAAATTCACACCGGCTGGCGGCAGCGTAAATCTTACGGTAGAAACAGTGGAACAAACGGAGGACACCGCAACTTTACGAATTATTATCTCTGATACCGGTATCGGCATGAGCCAGGAATTTATGAGCAAAAAGCTGTTTACCATCTTTGCACAGGAAAATGCAGGAACAACCTCTCCATACGAAGGATGTGGCACAGGACTTGCTATTTGCAAGCAGCTTATCGACTTGATGGGCGGAACCATAACCTGTATCAGTGAAAAAGGAAATGGCTCTACCTTCACGGTAATGCTGCCTGTTGGTCGTGTGCAAAAGCCTGCAAGAAAAGCCAGAGTGAGAAGAGAACATCCAACTTATGATTTATCCGGCACACGCATTCTGCTGGCTGAAGATAACCCTATGAACCAGGATATCGAGAAGCGGCTCTTAGAAAAGATGCATTGTCAGGTTGAACTTGCAGATGATGGGCAGATAGCGCTTGATAAGTACAAGAACAGCACACCTGGTTACTATAATGTGATTTTAATGGATATTCGTATGCCTAATATGGATGGTTGGGAATGTACCAGACAAATCCGTGCGTGCGGTAAAGCTGATGCTGCTTCCATCCCCATTCTTGCTGTTAGTGCAAACGCGTTTGAGGAAGATATTCAACACTCTCTTGCTGCCGGAATGAACGAACATTTGTCAAAACCGGTTGACGCAAAACTTCTGGCAGAAAAAATTTCAAATTATTGCAGCAAAGCAACACCAAAATGCGAAGATTAAATAATGCCATCACTTTGCTGTGCTAAAGTTCTAATTTCTGCTGACCATAAATTGTATCTTTTTGTAAAAATGATTTCTGTGCCCCCTGCTGTATGGTATCTGTATCCCTGATATTTCCAAGCAGCAGCGGTGACTGTGGATCATGATATTTGTAATTTTCAAATGCTTTTTCCGGTTTCTTATTGGCATAGCAGTATTTGCATCCATTCATGCAGGTATCATAGGCTCCGATATCTCTGCTCTCCATACAATGACAGCCTTGACGCATTCCTTTATGTTTTAAATCTTTAAACCGGATATCATTTGCATTTCCAATGATTTCTAGTGTCATGCAGCCTGAAGAATGGATTCCATATTGTGAATAGTCTCCGTTCGTTCCACAGGTCTGTATATATAAGCCGTATCTGGCTGCGATTTCCCCCAATCCTTTTGCCAATTTGTTTTTATCCTCTTGGGTCATGGGAATTAGTTCTGGCATGTTATTCTCCAGCTTTTTATACATTTCTACGAAGCTGAAAACACACCTGTCTACATAAGGTGTAATCTCTTTTGCCATTTTCTCAAAAGTATCTAAATGAATGGGAATCGTATATTTTTCTGTCAACAAAACCGGATCGTATCGCCATACAAGTCTTTTCTTTCCTACAATCATTGACAGTTTTTTCAATGTCTCTATACTGTCATCAATGTTTGGTACACCTGGTTCAATATCTTTTCCATATGCTGTGATTGTATAATGAAAATGCGTATGAAATCGTTCTGTAATAAGGTGCAAATCCTGTAGAATCGGTTCATAGTTCTTAGAACAAAATTCTACACAATCCACCTTATCCGGTGTTAATTCATATCTTGTGACCTTATTGGGAAATAGTGGATTACGTGAATATACATACCCTTCTTCAAATCGTTTTAACAGCCACTTTGTGTAATACTGTACCGTATCTGTTCTTCCTCCGGTATTAATAATCATCCTTAGAGCCATCCTCTCTCATTTTCCTACAAGTTCCTTTTCGTAGTATCCTTTATCGTAATCCTTGAATACATTAAAAATCACTCTGTCAAAATCAGATGTATGCTCTTCTAAAAAACGACTTACTGTATCCACCGCTATCCTTGCCGCCTCGTGGTTTGGAAAGTGAAATTCACCGGTACCAATGCAGCAAAAGGCCACGGATCGAATCTGGTTTTCTACGCAGCATTCCAAAACACTGGTATAGCAATTTTTTAAATCTTGTCTTAAACGATCCGTTAATCTATCTCCTACAATGGGACCAACGGTATGAATGACATGCTTTGCAGGAAGGTTGTATGCTTTCGTTATCATCGCCCGCCCTGTTGGCTCTTGGTAGCCAGGTCCAAACTTCATTTTACGCAAATGCATCTGATGATTACATTCTTCTCGAAGCTCTATTCCAGCAGCAGAGTGTATCGCATTATCAATACATTTGTGACATGGGACAAAACATCCCAGCATCTGGGAATTTGCCGCATTCACAATAGCCCCTACTTGAAGTCTTGTGATATCACCTTGCCAGATGGATAGCTTTTCTGCAAATGGATGTTCACTGTGATATTGTTCCTTGATTGTAGGAATTTCGCCTAAAGCTACAATCCCCTTCTCCTTCGCCTCCTGAGATAAAAATGCATCCTGTATTTCTACGATTTCTTGATCCATACTGCGTGGCATACGGATATTCATAAGGGAACGAAGCATTTTTCTTTTTTCTTCAAAAGAACCTTCCACTTCTAAATCCTTGTATTGTATGGAATCCATTTTAAACTTATCTAACAGATAATCTAATCTGTCTTCCTGTTTACTGATATTTATGGTTTCATTGGCTTTTGCAGTCTTTCCTAATCTTTCACTTAAATCTTCGATGCTTTTTGCCATATCCGCATTGATTCCAACTGCTTTCTTACCTAGGCTTTCCGGAACTACTGCCTCATCCAAGTTTAATCTGATTAGTGAGTAGTTTTTATTCTCACCTGCCATTTTCTCAAAGGGCAGACGAATAATAATTGGTGTATTAAAGCCAACACCAAGCTCTAATAAAGCCACCTTCTTATTTTTGTTTACTTTCAGAAATTCACGATAATGGAAAGCAGCCCGGTTCCATGCTTCATCCTCTACGAAATATTGGTCACATCTTAAATACATGGTCATATTTCCACCGCATACTGGACATTTTGGTACCATATATTCTGGCACATTGCAGTCGCACCTTGCCTGATTCATCTGTTCAAACATAGAAATTGCATCATATGTTTTTTCATGACATCCTTTCTCACACTGAATCCTTCCATAATCTCCCTGGGTTGCAAAGATACTTGCATCTTCAAATCCAGCCTTCCAGAACTGATGGTCCACATTCGTTGTTAAGACAAAATGTGGTTTGTCTTTCACCAGTTCATGCACCATTTTATAAAGAGGAAGTGCATCTGGTTCAATGCGATTAAGATATGCATGTTTTGACCAGTACCCCCACTTTGCTTCCTGTGTAGGAAATGGATAAAAACCTGCCGTATACATATCTTTCATATATAGTTTTCCATACTTTTCAATAAACTGGGAAAAATTATCTGTGAATCGTTTCCCGCCATAACTAAGACCTGCCGCTGTTGACAGACCAGCTCCTGCACCTATGATGACTGCATCAGATTCCTTTAAGATTCTAGCGGCTTCTTCTATCTGTTCTTCGTAAGTTTTTCCTTTGGGTATGATTCTTTTAAACATTTTCTACCTCTTTTCAATGGTCTGCATCGGACAGGTTTCAGAACATCTTCCACAATGCAGACAATGACTCTGATCGATTACAACAGGTTTTTGTGATATATCAATACATTTCTGTGGACAGACAGAATAACACAGCTTACAGCCGATACATTTGTTTCCAACAAAATAACCCGAAATCTTCTGCTTGGCATCGCCAATTGTGATACTATCTCTTTTCACTTGAGATGGCTCACTGATATCAAAAAACTCACCCGATGCTTCATACAGGCAAAATACATGAAGTGCACTTCTGGTATCATCTGGATAGATTTCTTTCATATATTGATTACATTCAAATATCTCATCTAATTTCTCTTTTCCGATATTTTTAATTTTACCTCGAAGAGAAATGGATTTTTTCTCTTTTACCGCAGATATTGCAACATACTTTTGCTGCATCAACTGGTCATAAAAGGCTTTTCCTTTTGCTGTCAAAAAGTAAATTCCATTCTCATCCCACAACATCATATCAATCACTCTTGTCTGTGGATGTCCATCTGTTCCTATTGTTGCTACTGTTGTAGAATGAA
>CAZYYO010000083.1:0-9367 GCA_964650965.1 uncultured Lachnospiraceae bacterium
ATGCCAGGAAAACCCAGGGGATTGTAAATGCAAGAATGGAGTTTGACAAGGAAACGCTTCAGCCACTTTATCGCATGGTGATTGGACAAGCGGGAGAAAGCTGTGCTTTTTATGTAGCAAGCAAGCTGGGAATGCCAGTGGAAATGTTAAATACAGCAATGAAAGCTGCCTATGGTGAGCGTACAGGTGTAAAGGACTATGTTACCCAAGGACAGGAAACGAAAGCAGAAAAGAAGGCACATCATCCCAAAATTCAAAAAATAAAGAAAAATAAACAGTCCAGTATTCTTAGTGAAAAATTTCATCCAGGCGACAGTGTGATGATATATCCTGAGAAAAAAATTGGGATTGTCTGTCAGCCGGTAGATGAGAAGGGAATGCTGCAAGTACAGCTGCGGGATAAAAAGATATGGATGAATCATAAAAGGGTGAAGTTGCATGTTCTGGCCAACCAATTATATCCAGAGGACTATGATTTCTCCATTATCTTTGATTCCGTAGAGCAGCGTAAGCTAAGGCACGATATGAGCCGTAAATATACGAAACAAACACTGTCCTATGACAAGGAGACATAATTGGGCTGGAAAAAGGTGGCTTATAACTCACTTGGAATCTTCGATAGGGCAGAACCAGATCCTGCACCTCGATAGCTGGCATAATTCTTCACCAGCCGCCAGCTGTGGGGAAGGATATAGTAGCAGATATAAAAGCTTTGTTCCATACAGGGAGCCAGCTCCGCGGTGCATCGAAAGACGGCATGGGTGTTATCTTCCTGGACACAGGTGGCACTGGTAATGTCTACGGTGATTCGTATATGCTCCGGATTTTCATAACGGAAGCGAACGGGAATGATTTTCCCTTTAATATTAAAACTGGCAATCATTTGAATCGGAATTAAATTCTCCATATGATGTCCTCCCAACAATATAAATAGAACATACGTTCTATTGCAAAAATAAGTTTATCATGAATTCATTCATACTTCAAGAAGAAAATATTAGCAAAAGAGTCAACTTATAGTTGATTATTTTAACCAAAATTAACTTTACCTCCATTGTATTTTATTGCCTGACAAGGTATATTAAATGCAACGGAGGTATTTTGTATGGGAAATATTAATATCGCATCTCGCCTGGTGCAGGAGCGACATAAGAAGGGAATTTCACAGGAAGAGCTGGCAGCATATATTGGTGTTTCCAAGGCAGCAGTATCTAAATGGGAGAATGCTCAAAGCTATCCGGATATTACATTTCTGCCTCAGCTGGCAACATATTTTGATATTTCCATTGATGAACTGATGAATTATGAACCGCAGCTTACCAGGGAGGAAATTCTGCGACACTATTTTCGACTGGCCCAAGGATTTGCCAGGGAAAGCTTTGAAACAGTATATGAGGAATGTCAGGAGCTGATGCGACAGTATTATTCCTGTTATCCCTTCTTATTGCAGTTAGCAGTGCTTCTGATGAATCATGCAGGTAAGGCTAAGGACCCCATGGAAATTATGCAGCAGGTGATAGATATTTTAGAGCGGGTACAGACGGAGGGAAATGATGTGGGAGATGCTAAGGAAGCGGCAATCCTGCAGGCAACCTGCTATATGCTGATGAATAGGAATCAGGAGGCATTGGATCTGTTAGATGAGGATCTTCGTCCCATGTCTCAGGAATTAGAATTGCTGGCACAGGTATATCAGAGAATGAATCAGGTGGAGAAATCCAAGAAAATATTTCAGATTGCCATGTATCAGCATCTGTTGCTGCTGATTGGTGATGCCGTGTCCTATATGATGCTATATATGAATGATGGCCAGCGAGCGGAGGAAGTGATAGAGAGGACCCAGCAGCTGGTAACCATCTACCATGTAGAAGAGCTGCATCCCAATGTGATGGCTAATTTCTATATTAGTGCGGCACAGGTTTACGCCATGCATCACAAGTTGAATGAGGCACTGGATATGATAGAGAAATATACCAGCATATGCAGGGAGAAATTCTTCCCATTTCAGCTTCATGGAGATGATTATTTTGACCAAATTGATGAATGGTTTGCAGATTTTGAGCTGGGAAATCAGGCACCAAGAAGCGGTGAGCTAATTACAGAATCTATGGTAAAAATGGTACGGGATAATCCATATTTTAAGGAACTTCATCAGAATCCGCGATATGAGGAACTGGTGGGGCAATTAGATGAGTTTCAGAAAACATTTCACACAACGTAACGCAGAAAATATAGAACATCAAATAAAGGAGACAAGATATGTTAGAAATCAAGAATTTTTCCAAAACATACCCAGGAGGAAAGCGAGCTGCAAATGGTATCAATCTAACGGTGGAGGATGGCGACATCTATGGATTCATAGGTCACAATGGTGCCGGCAAAAGTACCACCATTCGAGCAGTGGTCGGTGTGATGGAATTTGAAGAGGGGGAAATCTATATTGATGGTCATTCCGTGAAAACAGAGCCTATCGCCTGCAAGCAGCTGACAGCATATATCCCGGATAATCCGGATTTATACGAGCATCTTACAGGAATTCAATATTTGAATTTTGTGGCAGATATTTTCGGAATTGATGGAAATGTAAGAAAGGAACGAATAAAAAAGTATGGAGATTTATTTGAAATAACATCTGCATTGGGAGACATGATTTCCTCTTATTCTCATGGTATGAAGCAGAAGCTGGCAATTATATCAGCGCTGATTCATGAACCTAAGCTCATGGTCTTAGATGAGCCATTTGTGGGATTGGATCCCAAGGCTTCGTTAGATTTAAAGAATGTAATGAGAGAGCTGTGCAGCAGGGGCTGCTCCATTTTCTTCTCCACCCATGTGCTGGAAGTGGCACAGAAGCTGTGTAATAAAATAGCAATTATCAAAGAGGGACAGATTGTTGCAGCAGGTACTATGGAGGAGCTTGTGAAGAACCAATCTCTGGAGGAAGTATTTATGGAGGTGACAGAGAATGACAAGTAATTTGTGGACTTTACTCCATGCCCAATATCAAAATCAATCAACGGTTAATGTGCTCCGCTTTGAGAAGGATAAGAAGAAAAGGGGAAAAGCCATAGGAATGCTATGCGCTTATACACTGGTTGCTGTCATGCTTATGGTCTATAGCTTTATCATGGCATACGGCTATGGATATCTGAATATGGCATATGTGATTCCAGGCTTTGCATTGGTGATTTCTTCTGTGATAGCGTTGTTTTTTACCTTTCTTAAGACCAATGGATTTCTATTTGCCTATAAGGATTACGATATGATTATGGCATTGCCGGTGTCTACTAGAACCGTAATTACGGCGAAATTTCTATATATGTATATCAACAATCTGTTGTTTAGCCTGGGGTTGATGCTGCCTATGAGTATTGCCTATGGCATCTGGAGGAGACCGGGGACTATGGTCTATATCATCTGGTTTCTGGGAGCCTGCGTAGCCCCCTTGATTCCTATGTCTGTTGCAGCAGCAGTGGGAGCACTGATTGCAGCTATTGGTTCTAAGTTTCGCTTCAAGGTACTGGTACAGGTTATTTTATCGGTATTGCTGATGATGGCAATTTTCGGCCTCAGCTTCTTTCTTGGAGGAGATGGAAGCGATGCACAGGCCTTGCTTCGTATTGAAGAGCTGGGAGAAATGCTCCAGACACAGCTGCATAAGATCTATCCGGTGGCAGCCTGGTTTGATACAGCAGTAAATGATGGAAATGTTCTGGCACTCTTGGGAGTACTGGCAGTATCTGCTGCTGTCTATGGAATTTTTGTCAGTGTTGTGGCGGTGAAATATAAGGCAATTAATACGGCACTGATGACCAGCGGAGGAACCTCTCACTATGAAATCACCCAGATGAAGAGCGGCACTATGATGAGTGCATTAATCAGAAAAGAATGGAAGCGATTCACCTCCTCTGTTACATATCTTATGAATATGGGAATCGGTTTGATTCTGGCTGTAGCGGCCTGTATCGCCTGTGTTGTGGTGGGGATTGATAAGGTGCTGTCAGAAATGCAGCTGGGAAATATGCAGCAAAGTCTGGTTTATATCCTGCCCTTTATCATTGGAATGATGTTGACTATGAGCTGTACCACCTGCGTATCCCTGTCCTTAGAGGGAAAGAATCTGTGGATTCTAAAAAGCCTTCCCATAGAGGAAGCAATGATTTATAAGAGTAAGATGGCATTTAACCTTCTGCTTCTTACACCTGCAGCCATTGTTTGCAATATTTGCCTTGCCATTGCCCTTAGATTACACCCCATGATGATTCTCTTATACCTTTTGGTTTCCTTTGCAGGAATCGGATTCTCCACCACCTTCGGAATGTGTGTGGGCAAGCGATTCGCTAATTTTGGCTGGGAGAATGAGGTGGAAGTAATTAAGCAGGGCATGGCTTCTATGATGGGAATTCTGGTAAATATGATACTGCAAATCATCTTGGCTGCAGCAAGCTTTGGAATGAGTCAGATTATGGATGGCAGATTGGCAATGCTTATGATTTCCGTTATATTATTGGCAGTGGATGCCTTCTTTTACCGTTTGGCTATCCGTGGTAATCATTACAGTTCCTGATTTCGATATTTACCAGGAGCAATCCCATAGGTCTTGGTAAATTGCTTGGTGAAGGCATAAACATCACTGTAACCACAGGCCTGTGCACAATCGGAAATGGAAGCATCTCCTAAGAGCATCAGGGCACCTCGCTGCATCTTCATACGGGTGCGGTAACGGGCAGGAGAGCAGCCAAAGCGTGCTGTGAATTCCCGGCGAAAGGTCTCATAACCAATATGAACCAGCTCTGCTACCTGTTCCATGGAGATATCCAGGGTAAAGTTGGTAGAAAGAATCTGGGCTGCAGCTTCTAATTGAGGCTGTAGTCCTTCTTTTTTGTCTAATTGCTGATTGCATTGGAGAAAGAGGGTAAGCATCAGCTTCTCCATTTGAGGTAATAGCAGGGAAAGTTCCTGATCCTTGGCATGCTTCAATGTTTGCAATAATTCATCAAACTCATAAAGTAAGGCCTGATTAAATCCACAGTGACATACCGGTTCCTTGGGAAGCAAATGCAGCTGCATCAGCATGTCATATACAGGTCGTCCTACACAAAAGAAGAATTCCAGCCAGGTGCCATCTAATACAATTTCTGTAGAATGCAGTTTGTCAGGAAATCGCTGAACCAAATCTCCTTTTTCCATAGGAATTCTTGTGCCATCCTCCGTATAATAGGTGCCATGTCCCTCTAGTACCAGAAAGCAGCTGTAATAATGAATCATAAAATCATACTGTGAATTTCGAGGCTCTACTTTGGGCATATAGCCACAAGCCAGAATTCCCGCATCCAAATCTTCCCCTAAGGTTCGATAAATTACATCCTTCTTATGCTCCATGTCTTACATTCTCCTCCCACGAACTTCCCGCAGCTTAATTCTCCATTACTACCAGTATGTAAGAATCAACTTGTACTGGTAAATCTTCCAAGTTCATAACCAATAAAATAGATGTTCAAATAATATCGTAACACAAAATACCAAAATGGACAAAAAATAAAACAATAGAAACATTTTAAATGGCATAAATACAAACTATAATGTCTATATAGAAAATAAATTGGACAAATAAATCCTGCTGCAAGTCCCATCTCGCCATCCGATACAGAGACTGGTGGATTACACAGAGGACAGGGTGCCCCAGGGGCGGGTTTTGGAAATAAGATATTCTATGTATTCCTGGGATTCTTTGCTGGTTGTTGACGCAACCGGCTTAAATTCGCCATCCATGGCTCAGTTTAAGCCTTTCACAGACATCCTGTCTGTGAATTGCTGGGAGTGGTAGGAATACTTAGAATATCTAATTTCCTGCAACATGCCCCTGTGGCACCCTGTCCTCTGTGTAATCCACCGCCCTTGCAGTAAGCCAAAAAAGGAGAAGCTATATGAGTAATCAAGATTGGAACAATCAACATATCACGCAACGAAATCGCCATGAGATGCATACTCCATTAGGTGTCTATGAGAATATTTCCCAGGCACTAGCCGGAGACCGCAATGCCTCTGGCTATGTACAGATTTTAGATGGAATCTGGAAATTCGCTATGGCACCAAGTCCTGAGGCAGTACCGCAGGAATTCTGGAATCCCACGCACGATATTACAAGCTGGGCGGATATGCCGGTACCCTCTAACTGGGAGTTACAGGGATATGGGAAGCCGGTGTATACCAATATCACCTATCCATTTCCAAGAACCCAGGGAGAATCAGACTATGAGGTGAAGGTAAGCGAGGGTGTGTATGAGCTTATGGCACCCAATGTACCTCAGGAGAACCTGACAGGCTGCTATCGCACTACCTTTACTGTGCCAGAAGCTTATGATGGTCGAGATGTATATATAGAATTTGGTGGCGTAGAATCCTGCTTCTATCTGTGGGTAAATGGAGAGCAGGTAGGCTATTCTCAGGACAGCAAGCTGGATGCCAGCTTTGATATTACCCGGTTTGTTCATCCGGGAGAAAATATTTTGGCGGTTCAGGTAATGCAATTTTGTGATGGAACTTATTTGGAGGACCAGGATTACTGGCACCTTTCCGGGATTTACCGCAGTGTACGAATCTATGCCAGAGAGAAGCTGAAAATCGCAGACTATCGAGTGACTACAGAATTTGAAGGAGCAGATGATTCCAAGGGCAAGTTAAGTGTTACCATATGGCCGGATATGACAGCCTCAGGATTTGGCGATTGCAAGGCGAGATTGACGCTGTATGATCAGGAAGGACAGCAGGTGGTATCAGCAGAAAGTCAGCCATATAAGTCACCGACCTGCGGCTATTATTTACAGCCCTTACATGTACCCACCGTTACCATGGAGGTGGCCAATCCCAAGCTGTGGAGCGATGATTGCCCCAATTTATACACCCTTGTAGTAGAAAATGTTGATGCCAACGGAACTGTTCACGATATAGAAAGCTGCCACGTGGGATTTCGACAGGTTGCCATTGGAGAAGATGGCGTGCTTCGTTTGAATGGAAAACGTCTGGTAGTTCGAGGTGCAGACCTGCATGAATTTTGTCCGGAAACAGGACGGGTGATTACAGAGGAATATATGAGACGGCAGATTCGGGAGCTGAAGCGTCTGAATTTCAATGCGGTAAGATTAAGCCATTATCCACATTGTGCACTATGGTATGATCTGTGTGATGAATTGGGAATCTATCTGGTGGATGAGACCAATCTGGAAACCCATGGCTATGGTGGAGGATTAAGTGATTCCCCGGAATGGGCAGAGGCTTATCTGGAGCGGGCAAGACGCATGGTGGTAAGAGACAAGAATCATCCCTCTGTGATTATCTGGTCTCTGGGAAATGAATCCGGTGCCGGTCCTAATCATGCAGCTATGTACGGATGGATAAAGGAATATGACAAGACCCGTCCGGTACAGTATGAATCCTGCAATCCCAAAAACAATATCAGTGATATTATCTGCCCTATGTATCCTGCTATGGGCTGGGTTCAGGAGAAAATGGCAGATGCCAGGGATACACGTCCTTTTATCATGTGCGAGTATGCTTATGCTAAGAGTAACAGCAATGGCAACTTCAAGGAATTTTGGGATAATATTGCCAAATATCCAAGATTTCAGGGAGGATTTATCTGGGATTTCCAGGACAAAGCATTGGTAATTCAGAAAGAAAACGGAACATCAGAATATGTATACGGTGGAGCCTTCCAGGAGCCAATCATGGATCAGTGCCCGGATATGTGCTTAAATGGTGTCGTTCTTCCGAATCTGTCATGGAAGCCTGCAGCCTATGAGATTCGTAACTGGCAGTCACCAGTTACTATAGAATATCGTCAAAGCCTGGCAGGTGGTCAGACATTTCCAATGTTCTGTAATCATACTATGGCAACAGCAAATGATGCTTATGAAATAAGGTGGCAGCTGATTTGCAATGGAGAGCCTCAGGGGGATGGTGTGGTTCCCATTGGAGCAGACCTTATGAACATGGAACTTCCTATGCAGTATATGATGTATCTTCCTCAGCCGGGAGAAGGAGAAGCCTTGTTAATGCCGCAGATTCCGGTAGATAAGATATATGGGGAAGCTTATATTAACTACGCTGTTGTTAAGAAGGAAGCCGATGCATTCTTCCAGGCAGGAGAAGAGGTATATCATATCCAGGTACCGGCAGAACAGTCGGTTACCTATGATATGGGCAGAATGGAAGACCAGCATGCCTCGGCAGGTGACGAGATAGACAGGAAGCTGCAGGTAACACAGGATGAAGTTACCGTATCAGTAGAGGCTGGAAATGTCAGCTATATCTTCTCAAAGTGCGAAGGAGCATTTATTTCCATCCAGAAGAATCACCAGGAAATGCTTGCAGGAGGAGGAGATAATTTCTATCGGGCAGTGACCGGTATTGATGAGGGAACCACTCCGGGAGCACCGGTAGTAGGAGGCGGACATCGACAGTCCTATGCTTTAGACTGGGCATGGACCGGAATTGACCATCCAAAGAAGACGGTGAATCATGTAGAAGTAATAGCAGCAGGAACCCACCTGTGGATAGATACACAGGTGTCATATGAGAAGGCAGGAAATGTAAAAGAACAGCAGCCAATCCTTGTAGTACGCACCCGCTATCATATTACCAGTGCAGGTCTAGAAGTAGATAAGCAGGTTTATAACCATGCACCCATAGAAACATTGCCAAGAATCGGTGTGGAATTTACTTTGCCGGAAGACATGGAGCATATGAAGTGGTATGGTAGAGGTCCCTGGGAGAATTATTCAGACCGGAAAGCTGCTGCCAATGTAGGAATTTATGAAAGCCAGGTACAGGAGCAATATGTACCCTATGTGAAGCCGGTAGAGTGCGGTGGCAAGGAGGATGTGCGTTATCTTATGTTATCCAATTCCCAGGGAGATACAGTGAAGATTTCTTCGCCACAGCACTTCCACTTCGACTATCATGATTATAGTATCCAATCCTGTGACCAGGCAGCTTATGCATCACAGGTGGTACATGACCAGAAGAACTACCTGCACATTGATGGCATCCATGCCGGTGTAGGTGGTGACACAGGCTGGACTAAGAATATTCATAAGGAGTACCAGATAGGTAAGGGCTTCTATCATTACCAGTTCATAATTGAAATCAAGTAAAATAAAGACCTAAAACTAATGTATTTTTACGTGGTTTTAGGTCTTTTTATGTCTTGATTAAGTTGTTGTTTGTCTTATGTTTATAAAAGGAACCTTGCAGTGGACAAGGTTCTTTTTAGGTACCGTTTATAGTACGCAAAAAAGTGTTATAATGAAGACAAAAGTGGACATGAGGAATGCTATGACGAATTACTCAGCCAGAACAAGCTATT
>CAZYYO010000084.1:0-9232 GCA_964650965.1 uncultured Lachnospiraceae bacterium
CTTAAATTATATTCGACAGATTTGTTACGACCGCTATTTAGAATCCTATGCATGGCAGCATCACCTGGCATTGCAAGCCTTAAAGCAGGTAGAAGAGATGCTGATGGAAAGTGCCAGAGAATATGATAATATTCATGTTTTTCTAAAGCATATTGAGAAGGTGAGTGCCAGATTAGAGGAAGAGCGAAGAACAAATCATCCTATGAAAAGAGAAGGTATTGGCTTATATACCCTGCACAGTGCCAAGGGACTGGAATTTCATACGGTAATCATACTAGATGTAAATGAAGGAATTATGCCATCAAAAAAAGCTCTTTCTCCAGAAAGTCTAGAGGAAGAGCGAAGAATGTTCTATGTGGGAGTCACCAGGGCGAAGCAGGTGCTGTATCTCTTATCTGTTAAGAATCGAAATAACCAGAGTCTGCAGCCTTCCAGATATCTAGAGGAAATGCTTGGTACTACTGAATCTCCTCATAAGCCGCTTCATCAAGAAGCTCATCAAAGCGTTCATCTACCAGTTCATATTCCTCATCATCTGTAATATCAAGTAAGGAGCCGTTCATATCAGCATCCTCTTCATATCCATACAGGTAGATGCCTTCTTCTTCATCAGGCTCTCCGTCAGGTCTTAAGGGAAGCAGAGCAATGTAATTTTTATTGTTTACTTCAAAAATAGTAAGAATCTCACATTTGATTTCAGCATCATCTGATAATACAGTGAAATACATTACTTCTCCATTAGGTAATACGCCCCGTTCGTAATATTTGTTCTTTTCCATAAATACTCCTTTACAAAATTGCTTTAATATACAGGTCTAAGTGTTCTGTTAAATCAATGAACTGATCTTTGCTGGTTTGAATGAGCGGGCGGGTCAGTTCCTGAGTATGAATTAAAACGATTTTACCAGTTGTGCCATCATTTAGCAATACATCGGAATTAACATAGGTATTGGCAATACGATCCAGAAAAATTAGAACAAACTGTGGATGGAATGCGCTTAAGCCATTTCTTTGAAATTCCGCAATGACATCAAAGGGACAGATACCAGGACGGTAGCAGCGATCACTGGTCATGGCATCATACACATCGGCGATGCTGACAATCATGGCAAAGGGATCGATTTGTTCCTTGGTAAGACCTAAGGGGTAGCCGGTACCATCACAGCGTTCATGGTGCATTAATGCAGCCATCTTAATATGATCATTGATGGGTTCGTTTTTGAGTAATTCATATCCCAATCGGGGATGATTTTGAATCTCCTGAAATTCTAAATCAGTTAGCTTGCCAGGTTTTTCAATGATTTTATTAGACACCTCAGATTTACCAATGTCATGAAGCAGACCACATAGGGACAGTATGTCTAAATCCTCCTTCGATAAATTTAACCATTCTCCCATGACGCGGGAAATAAGAGATACATTCATAGAGTGCGCATAAGTAGAATCATCAATCTCTCTCATATTATGCATCATATCTAATACACCAAAGGTGGTACTGTGTTTTTCAAAAAGACTTTTCGTACTGCTTAATAACTGTTCATATTCTAATGGTTCCTGTTTCTTAACAAATTCATTTAAGGAATTCTCAAAAAAGGACGTTTTATCTTCATAAGAGTGGCGAAATTCCTGATATTCAGCACTGGCCCGAATTCGTTGAGATTGTGTCTCGTAGGGGACTGAATCAGGGTCTTCTGTGGAAATTACCGGGGTATCTGCCTCTTTTTGTATTGCAATTTCAGCTACATGATAAAAGTGTAGATGATAAATCATCTGCCAGCTGAGAATGTCATTTTTGTTGGCTAAAAGCTGCCCGCGAATAGAATAAACATCATCTGATAGTATCATTCCTGGCAATGCCTGATCTAGTCTGATTCTTGCCATAGCTTCTCCTTTAGTACTGAAAAAAGATACATTCATTATAGCATTGTTTTTATGAAAAACAAGAATGCAGGTCTACAAAGATGGCGGAAAGAATGATATACTAATCATAGACAGAATATGATTTCACAAGGTTGGCAGAAAACCACGGAGGAAATATGGATTATACATGTAAAATTGGGGATTTTGTAAAATTTGGAGCACAGGTTTCAGAGAAAAAAATTACCTTCACCTTTGATGGGGGTGGGGCAAAAAAAGTATCGCTGTTGCTTTTTGAAAATAAGAGGCCCTGGAAGAAAAAAGCAAGTATCCAGATGCAAGATGATTACAGGACTGGCAATGTATATTCTGTTACGGTTACCTTTCCTTCGCCGGATACCTTGTGTTATTTATATCAGCTGGATGATACGCTGGTGCTAGACCCCTATGCTTCCATTATTTATGGACGGGAGCAGTGGAATGACGAGGCGCGTTATCAGGAAAACTATCAGGTATACGGGGGCTTTATCACCCAATCCTACTCCTGGAAGGTGAAAAAAAGAAAAGCAGTGCCAGAATCAGAAATGGTTCTATATAAGCTGCACATGCGTGGCTTCACTATGAATCATGGATTGGCAAAAGGAAAACAGGGAAATGCACAGGGATTTCTTACAAAATTAGACGAGCTGGAAAGGCTGGGAATCACCGCAGTGGAATTCCAGCCCCTTTATGAGTTTGAAGAAATGGTATTTCACCACGCGCAGGTGGTGGGGGAAAATAAAAAGCTTACTACCCAGGTAGAAGAGGCTGGTGCAGTGAATTACTGGGGATATGGCATGGCGCAGTATATGGCACCAAAGGCATCTTTTTTTCCAGGAACCTCTCCTGATTATGAAATGAAGAAAATGATTGACCAGCTGCATGAACATCACATGGAGTGTGTGATGGAGATTTCCTTCTCCAATCCGTGTAGCACCGCCTATATGATACAGGTACTTCATCACTGGGTATTGGAATATCATGTGGATGGATTTCATTTACTGGGGGTTCATTATCCCATTGAGGAAATTGCAGCAGACCCATATCTTGCTCATACGAAAATTTTTGGAGAGAAAATGCCTATGGAGGTTTTGGAGCATTGCGCAAATAAGCATTTGTTTCTCTATAATGACGATTTCATGTACGAAATGCGAAAGAATTTGAACCATATGGATGGAAGCTTGGGCCAGCTGATGGATCAGTGCAGACGTCAGAATGAAAAATATGGATTTGTAAATTATTGTGCGAACAGTACAGGCTTTACCTTATTGGATTCCTTTTCTTATGGTGAAAAACACAACGAGGAAAATGGAGAGGATAATATGGACGGTAATAATTATAACTGCAGTTATAATTATGGCGTGGAAGGAATTACAAGAAACAAAGAGATTCTGAATATGAGATATCAGCAAATGCGCAATGCCTATACCATTCTTTTATTAAGCCAGGGAATTCCCATGATACATGCAGGGGATGAGAGAGCAAATTCTCAAGAGGGAAATAATAATCCATATTGCCAGGATAATCCAGTGGGATGGACACAATTTTCCAAAGGGACCAGGCAAACACAGCTGTGTGATTTTGTGAGAAGTATGATTTCCTTCCGCAGAGAGCATATGCTTCTACATCCTGCATTCCCATTTAAAATGACAGATTATCTTCATAAGGGATTTCCAGACTTAAGCTATCATGGAAAGGAACCCTGGATGCTTTCACTGGGGGATGAGAAGAGAATGGTAGGTGTATTGTATGCAGGAGCATATACCCAGGAAGAGGACATATATGTTGCTTACAATTTCTATTATGAAAGTACCCAGGCTTCACTGCCGAAAACAGATAAGAAAAAGATCTGGTATCAGATTATGAATACTGCCACAGAGCAGGGCATGATGATGGAGCCCAAAACTCCGCTGGTGCATCAAAATACATTGGATATTCCAGGTCAGTCTATTTCCATTCTCATTTCAGGAAAAATAAAGTAAAGGCTGGAAAGAATGAAATCTTATGCTATAATATAAAAGTTGATTTTATGAAGAATGAGAGATAGATATAATGAAAGCCTGGAATCATTTGAAAACGATTACAAGACACCGGCATCTAGTTATGAAAGCGTGCTTTAACGTAGGATTGTATCGACAGGGGTTACTGCACGACCTGTCAAAATATACGCCGGTAGAATTTCTGGTAGGCTGTAAGTATTACCAGGGAACGAGAAGTCCAAATAATGCAGAACGGGAAGACAAGGGATATTCTGCAGCATGGCTTCATCACAAGGGAAGAAACAAACATCATTTTGAGTATTGGATTGATTATGGCATACAGCCAAATCAGGGGATTTGTGGCATGAAGATGCCGATTAACTATGTCCTTGAGATGTTTATTGACCGTGTGTGCGCCAGCAAGAATTATGAGGGAGAGGCATATTCCAATGACAGTGCCCTTCGGTATTATATGCATGGAAAGGGAAAATATCTGCTTCACCCAGATAGTGCCATCCTTCTAGAGAAGCTGCTTCATATGCTGGCTGATGAGGGAGAAGAAGTCACCTTTAGCTATATTAGAAATGAAATTGTCAATAAAAAGTATTCTTATTAAAGAAGCTTGGATTTAATAGAGAGGAAGAAATCATGGAGAAAGAAAAAAAAGTACTATATAGCGGAATGCAGGCAACGGGAACCTTGACGTTGGGAAATTATCTGGGAGCATTAAAGAACTGGGTTACCATGAATGAAGAATATGAATGCTTCTACGGAGTCATGGATCTTCATTCTCTTACCCTTCGTCAAAATCCAGCGGAATTTCGTAAGAATGCCAGAGCTTTGTATGCCCTGTATGTAGCAGCTGGATTAGACCCAGAGAAAAATTGTATCTATTATCAATCCCATGTATCTGCCCATGCAGAGCTGGGATGGATTTTAGACTGCTTTACCTATATGGGTGAGTTAAATCGTATGACACAGTTTAAGGATAAGTCCAGTAAGCATGCGGATAATATCAATGCAGGCTTGTATACTTACCCGGTTCTTATGGCAGCAGATATTTTACTGTACCAGGCAGATGTGGTTCCTGTTGGTGTGGATCAGAAGCAGCATTTGGAAATCACCAGAGATATTGCAGAGCGCTATAACAAGATCTATGGGGATGTATTTACGATTCCTGAGGCCTATATTAATGAGTCTGGCGCCAAGATTATGAGTCTTCAGGAGCCTACTCGTAAGATGTCTAAATCAGATGAAAATGTAAATGCCACCATATTATTACTGGATGATAAGGATACCATTATCCGAAAATTCAAACGGGCAGTGACAGATTCTGATGCGCAGGTACGTTTCGGAGAAGATAAGCCGGGAATCAGCAATCTGATGAACATTTATGGATGCGTCACCAAGAAAAGCCATGAAGAAATTGAAAGAGAATTTGATGGAAAAGGCTATGGTGATTTTAAACTGGCAGTAGGAGAGGCAGTGGCAGATGAACTGCAGCCATTGCAGATGCGGTTTGCACAATTAATGAAGGATAAAGCTTATATTGAAAAGTGCATTAAGGAAAATGATGACAAGGCAAGATATACAGCGAATAAGACCCTTCGCAAGGTACAAAAGAAAGTTGGACTTACAGAACTGATTCGATAGAAAGTAAACTGAAATTGGTACGGGCAAATTTCATGGTGGAAAGGCACGATAGCCATAATGAAATCATAAACTATTAAAAATGGTTTCAAGGGGCAATTTGAAAACCTTTCTTAATCCGCTCACCACCCAGGAGGAATCAGAGTATTTAATGCAAATGGCCAGTGGCAATCATGAGGCAAAGGAAAAGCTGGTGGAACATAATATGCGTCTGGTAGCTCATGTGGCCAAAAAATATTATAATCCTGAGGATGAAATTCCAGATTTGATTTCCATCGGAACCATTGGCCTGTTAAAGGCGGTTGATACTTATAATTCTTCCAAGGGAAGCAAGCTTGCAACGTATGCAGCCCGGTGTATTGATAATGAACTTCTTATGTATTTTCGCTCCAAGAGAAAATGGGCAAAGGATGTCTCCTTATATGAACCTATTGGAACAGATAAAGAGGGAAATCAGATTCATCTTTTTGATGTTATTGAAGAGGAAGAGATTGATGTGGTGGAGAAAATTGAGTTAGAGCAGAACATAAAAAAGCTCCAGACGATGCTGCCGCAGCTACTTGATGAGAGAGAACTACAGATTATTTCCCTACGCTACGGATTAATGGAGCAGGAGGAAATTACCCAACGGGAAGTGGCAAAAAAAATGCATATTTCCAGATCGTATGTTTCTAGATTAGAGAAAAGAGCTCTTGCAAAATTAAAAGCTGTATTTATTGATATTTAGTCTTTAAAAAAGATAGAAATTATGATAATATAATTTCTATCTTTTTTCTTTGCAGCAATTCGACTGCATTTCCCTTTATAAATAAGGAGATTACAATTGTATAGTACAGTAACAACAGCAATTCTTCATGGAATTGAAAGCCGACTTGTTCAGGTAGAGTCAGATATTAGTGATGGTATGCCTATCTTTGAAATGGTGGGATTTTTGTCATCAGAAGTTAAGGAAGCTAAGGAGCGGGTGCGCACCGCCCTTAGAAACTGCGGTTACCAGCTTCCGGTGAAGCGAATTACAGTGAATCTGTCCCCAGCCAATATTCGAAAGACAGGTTCAGGATTTGATCTTGCCATTGCGGTAGGAATATTTGCTGCCATGTATCCAGTAGATGAGAATTTGCTAAAGGCGTGTGTTTGTATTGGAGAACTAGGGCTGGATGGAAGAGTGCAGCCGGTGCATGGAATTTTGCCTATGGTGCTTAAGGCCATGGAGGAAGGAAAGAAATATTGCCTGATTCCTGCAGAAAACTATTCGGAGGCAGCATTGGTACCCAATATTATACCTGTATGCACCAATCATTTTCAGGAAGCAGTTCAATTTGTACAAACAGGAGAATACAGGAAACATTTCCCCATGGAATCAGACAATAGGAGCTGTTATAAGGAAGAGTCCTATGATTTTTTGATGATACATGGTCAACATTTACTGAAGAGAGCCTGTGAGGTCGCAATGAGCGGGATGCATAACATGCTGATGATTGGTCCGCCGGGAGCGGGAAAAACAATGGTTGCCCGTTGTATTCCATCGATTCTTCCTCCCATGAATCAAAAGGAGCAAATGGAATTATCCAAGATATATAGTGTGTGTGGACTGTTTCGAGAGCGGGAACAGCTGATGAATCAAAGACCCTTTCGAAGTCCGCACCATACCATTAGTGAGGCTGGACTTACAGGAGGAGGAAGTGTACCAAAGCCGGGAGAGATTTCGCTGGCAAGCTATGGGGTATTATTTTTAGACGAACTGCCGGAATTTCGCAAGAATACTTTAGAAGTGCTTAGGCAGCCATTAGAGGAGAAAAAGATACATCTGTCCAGGGTCAGTGGCGATTATGAGTTCCCGGCCCAGTTTGTTTTGGTGGCAGCTATGAATCCATGTAAATGTGGGTATTATCCCGATTTAAATAAATGCCAATGCTCCCTTTTGGATATTAGACAATATCTTGGGAAAATTAGTCAGCCGTTATTAGACCGCATTGATATCTGTGTAGAAGCACCTCAGGTAGAGTACCATGACCTGATTTCCCAGGAAAAAGAAGAATCTTCGGTGGATATTCGACGTAGAGTCATAGCTTGCCATGAATTGCAGAGAAAGCGTTATGGTAACACAGGCATTACATACAACAGCCAGATTCCGGTGGAACAGATGGAACAATACTGCCATTTAGGAAAAAAGGAACAGTCCTATATGGAAATGATGTATGAGAAGATGCAGCTGACGGCAAGAACCTATCATAAGCTGTTAAGAGTAGCCAGAACCATTGCGGATCTTGCACAAGAAGAGCAGATTTCTATTACACATTTGCAGGAAGCAGTATGCTATCGGGGAATTGATAAGAAATATTGGGGAGAATAAGGATGGATTATGAATTATGGTTATATAATATAGAAGGAATCGGAAATGTGACCATTCAGAAATTACTGACCTGTTTTGGAAGTGCCAGACAAATATATCAGGCATCGGAACAGGAAATGAGTCAATTATCTTTTTTGTCGTCCCAGCAGCTGAAAAAAATTCTTCAATGGAAAGACCAACGCTTCCTTCAGGCCCAGGCGAAACTGAAAGAAAAATTAAAAAAAGAGGCAATATCTTTTGTTACCACAGAAAGCTGCAACTATCCAAATAAGCTAAGGGATATTTATGACCTGCCTTACGGATTGTTTTATCAAGGCAGCCTTCCTATGGATGATCGGCCTGGTGCAGCCATTGTGGGAGCCAGAAGATGCTCCGCTTATGGCAGGGCAATGGCAGAAGAATTGGCAAAAGAATTAAGTATAAGAGGCTATGAAATTATTAGCGGAATGGCAAAAGGTATTGATACAGCGGCACATCAGGGGGCTCTTCGTGCTGGAGGAACAACCTATGCGGTGTTAGGGTGCGGTGTAGATATTTGTTATCCCAGGGAAAACATTGGTTTATACGAAGAAATCAGAACCTGCGGGGGAATATTAAGTGAATCCGCCCCGGGAACCCAGCCACTAGCTCATTTATTTCCGGCCCGCAATCGTATGATTAGTGGGTTGTCAAATCTAGTGATTGTGGTGGAAGCAAAAGAAAAAAGTGGTTCCTTAATTACATCGGATTTTGCTTTAGAACAGGGACGGGACATTTATGCAGTTCCAGGGAGAATGACAGATGCAATGAGTGCAGGATGCAACCAGTTGATTGCACAGGGCGCTGGAATCATTACCAGTATCGAGGGCTTGTTAAATGATTTACAGGAGCTTCCAGTTTCCGGCAAAAGGCAAGAGGAAAAGAAACCGGAAAAAAAATTATCCCTTGAAAAAGAAGAATCGTTGGTGTATAGTTGTTTCGATTTCTATCCCAAAGCGATTGAACAGGTAAGAAAGGAAACAAATATGGAATTGTTACCGCTTCTATCAGTAATCATGAAGCTTTGTTCAATGGGATTGATACAGGAAAGTTTTAAAAATCAGTATATTAGAATCCGATGAAATGGAGAAAAAATTAAAATGGCTAAGTATCTTGTAATTGTGGAATCCCCTGCAAAAGTGAAGACAATCAAGAAATTTCTTGGAAAAAATTATGAAGTAATGGCAAGCAACGGACATGTGAGAGATCTTCCAAAAAGTACCTTGGGATTTGACGCAGAACATGATTTTGAACCAAAATATATAACGATTCGAGGAAAGGGAACGTTATTAGCAGGCTTAAGAAAAGAAGTAAAAAAAGCAGATAAAATATATCT
>CAZYYO010000085.1:0-8848 GCA_964650965.1 uncultured Lachnospiraceae bacterium
CATCATCCTCACCAAAGGCCGGGGCAATATGAACAATACCGGTACCATCTGACATAGTGACATAGGTATCACAGGTAACGAAATGTGCCTTCTTATGCTGCTGTGCGGCACGGTCTGCGGCACAGGTATAAAGAGGTTCATATTCCTTATATTCCAGCTGGGTTCCCTGATAGGATTCCAACACTTCATATGCCTTCACGCCGGTCTCTTCATCTCCCAGCTTACCTAATACCTTATCTAACAGCTCCTGGGCCATATAATATACATAGCCGTCAGCTGCCTTTACCTTAACATAGGTTTCATTGGGATTTACACAAAGTGCGGTATTACTTGGTAAAGTCCAGGGAGTTGTAGTCCATGCCAGGAAATATGCATCTTCTCCTACTACCTTAAAACGTACCACTGCAGAACGTTCCTTGACTGTCTTATATCCCTGGGCAACCTCCTGGGCGGACAAAGGAGTTCCACAACGAGGGCAATAAGGCACAATCTTAAATCCCTTATATAATAATTTCTTATCCCAGATTTCCTTCAGTGCCCACCATTCAGATTCAATAAAATTATCATCATAGGTTACATATGGGTTCTCCATATCTGCCCAGAAACCAACGGTTCCGGAGAAGTCTTCCCACATTCCCTTATATTTCCAAACAGATTCCTTACATTTCTTAATGAAAGGCTCCATTCCGTACTCTTCAATCTGTTCCTTACCATTTAATCCAAGGAGCTTCTCTACCTCAAGCTCTACCGGAAGTCCATGAGTATCCCAGCCTGCTTTTCTAGGTACATACTTGCCCTTCATGGTCTGGTATCTAGGAATCATATCCTTAATAACACGTGTCAAAACGTGTCCAATGTGTGGCTTACCATTTGCGGTAGGAGGTCCATCATAGAAAGTATAGGTCTCCCCCTCCTTGCGGCTGTCCATACTTTTCTGGAAGATCTGATTGTCTTCCCAAAATTTCTCCGTAGCTTTTTCTCTTTCTACGAAATTCATGTCCGTTGTTACTTTGTTGTACATGTCTTCTTTCCTTTCTACTTCTAATATATACGCTTTTGCGTGAATTTCTGCATGTCACAGAACCAGCATGATATCCACTGCCCTGTGATTAAAAAAAGCTTCCGTCCGTAAAAGGACGAAAGCTTATGCTTTGTAATACCACCTGTTACGATGTACTTATAGCACGTTTCTCCAGGAAATCTATACTATGCATACATGCCCCCTGTAACGCTGAGAGATGCGGCGCCCCTACTAGATATACTCGTTCAGTTTGCAGCTAGAAAGTGATGTTCTACAAATTCCTACTTCTATCGGCTCTCACCATACCCGACTCGCTGAAGGTTCAGACTTTTGTGTACTGTCTTTCTCATTGCTTTTTACTTGTTATATACTAGGTAAATATACCAATGTAGCGAGAAAATGTCAACTAGAATCTCCTTAATCCTCTAGATATTTTGTGATTCTATGAATATCATATAACGGAACATTTATCATCCAGTCCAGTTCTCTAAAATCAGACATTGATGTTCTGATTGCATGGTCTGGATGATATTTATCACAAAATGCCCTTAAGCTTTTAGCCTTCAAATTCTCTTCCGCCTTGACTTCAATTGGAAGCAGGGATGTACTGCCCTGTAAAAGGAAATCAATCTCTCCTCTGGAATTGGCAGTGGAATAATAATATACCTGGGTTTCCAATTGAGTAATAAGCTGTTGCAATACATACTGCTCCGTTAACGCACCTTTGAATTCTGTAAAAATCCGATTTCCTTCCAGTACCACTTTTTCATCCAAATCTGTCATTGCAATCAACAATCCAATATCCAAATGAAACATCTTGAAAGCATCCATATCAACATATGCTTTCAGTGGAAGTGCCGGTTTATTTGTTCTTTGAACTTTATGAATCAATCCACAATCCATCAACCATTGAATTGCTAATTCAAAGTCCTTTGCTCTAGCACCTTCCCGTACCTGTCCGTAAATATATTTCTTATTTTCCTTGGCTAGTTGCATAGGAATGGAATTCCACACCATATTTAATCTAGGAATAAGTGTTGTAGATGCATTTTTGGAAAAATCCTGTTGATAATAATTCAGAAGATTTTTCTGAATCTGACGAACCTCTCTATAGTTTTTTGTCTCCACAAAGGTAAGTACTGCCTCTGGCATCCCACCAACATAGTAGTATTCTCTCAGCCGCTGAATATATTTTGATTTAAAACATGTGACCATTTCGATATCATTTCCACCAAGCAGACTTGCATATCGATCATCCCCCACTGCAAGAAGAAACTCTTCATAGCTTAAGGGATATAAATTAATAAAGTCCACTTTTCCCACCGGAAATGATGTTCCCTGGTGCATAGCTACTCCCAACAATGAACCGGCTGCAACAATTGCATATTCTGGTGCATTCTCCTGAAAATATTTCAACGACGAAAGTGCATTTGGAACTTCCTGCACTTCATCAAAAATAATTAATGTCTTGTCTGCTTCAATGGTTACCCCTGATTCCGTACTAATGGCTAATAGCAATCGTTCAATATCAAAATCCCCCTGAAATACTGACATCATTCTTTCGTTATGATCAAAGTTGATATATGCTACCTTTTCGAAATATGTTTTACCAAATTCCTTCATTATCCAGGTCTTTCCAACCTGCCTTGCCCCACGAATAATTAAGGGCTTTCTATTCTGTTTATTTCTCCATTGTACCAGCTTCTCCATCGCTAATCGTTCCAATTGCTCACCTCCATGGACATTATTAATAGTCTATATAGCTATTATATTGCACTTAAAATAGTATGTTGTCAATACTTATAAGTCCTTACTTTTGTGTATTTCCACATTTTTAAGGACGTAAATATGGTACATTGCATTTATAAAACACAATATACCATATAAAATAAATCTATTCAGTCTGCCCCAAGAATTCTTCTGGCATTTTGGATGCGTTCCGGTGTGGGAGGCTCTACACCCTTAAGAGGATACGCAATTCCCAGCTGTTCATACTTAAAGGTTCCCAGCGTGTGATAGGGAAGTATCTCTACCCGCTCTACTGTCTTTAAGGTGTGTATAAAATCTGCCAGGCGATAAAGATATTCATCCTTGTCGCTTCCTCCTGGAACCAGCACATGGCGAATCCACATTGCCTTTCCCATACGAGATAGCTCTGTGGCCATAGCAAGAATGTTCGCATTGGAACGTCCAGTAAGAATCTGATGCTGCTTATCATCAATCTGCTTAATATCCAGCATAACAAGATCCGTAACCTCCATTAGTTTCTGGAACTTGGAATAGAAGGGTTCCTCTCTGGTAAATGGAGCTCCGCTGGTATCAAGACAGGTATGAATTCCTTTTTCTTTGGCTAATGTGAACAGTGTAATTAAGAAATCAAGCTGGAGAAGGGGTTCCCCACCGCTAACGGTAAGGCCCCCTTTTGTTCCCCAGTATGACTTATATTTTAGTGCCTGTGCAATCAGCTCCTCAGCGGTATAAATCTTGGCGTCCTTGGTTGTCCAGGTGTCAGGATTATGACAGAACTGGCAACGCATGGGACAGCCTGCTGTGAAGATGATATAACGCACCCCTGGTCCATCCACAGAGCCGAAGCTCTCTAAGGAATGGATGTATCCCTCTTTACAGGGATTCATGACAGGTTCTTGAGATAACATCCATCTGCTGTTCACGGGTCAGATCGATAAATTTTACTGCATATCCAGATACACGAATGGTGAAGTTAGCGTATTCCGGCTTCTCTGGGTGCTCCATAGCATCCATCAGCTTTTCTTTTCCAAATACATTTACATTTAAGTGATGTGCTCCCTGACGGAAATAGCCATCCAGTACATTTACCAGGTTATCCGTACGTTCTTCATCACTGTGTCCCAAAGCTCCCGGGTTAATGGTCTGGGTATTGGAAATTCCATCTAATGCTTCTTCATAAGGAAGCTTTGCTACAGAATTCAAGGAAGCTAATAAGCCGTTCTGCTCTGCACCATAGGATGGGTTAGCTCCTGGAGATAAAGGTTCTCCTGATTTTCTTCCATCTGGCAGTGCTCCTGTTGCCTTACCATATACTACATTGCTGGTAATGGTAAGAATGGAGGTGGTAACCTCTGAGTCACGATAGGTATGGCATGCCTTCAGCTTGTCCATAAAGGTATCTAACAGCCATACAGCGATTTCATCTGCTCTCTCATCGTCATTACCATATTTAGGGAAGTCCCCTTCAATCTCAAAATCTACTGCAATACCATCCTCATTACGAATTGGTTTTACCTTAGCATATTTAATAGCACTTAAAGAATCTACCACATGGGAGAATCCAGCAATACCTGTTGCAAAGGTTCTTCTTACATCGGTATCAATCAATGCCATTTCTGCTGACTCATAGTAATATTTATCATGCATATACTGAATCATATTCAAGGTTTCTACATACAAATGTGCCAGCCAGGTAAGCATCACATCATACTTCTCCATAACCTCATCATAATCCAGCACATCACTGGTAATCTTCTCATATTTTGGTGCCATCTGAATATGCTTCATTTCATCAAATCCACCGTTGATTGCATATAGCAGACCCTTTGCCAGGTTGGCACGTGCACCGAAGAACTGTAATTCCTTACCTGTCTCTGTAGCAGATACACAACAGCAGATGCTGTAATCATCTCCCCAGATTGGTCTCATAACATCATCATTTTCATACTGGATAGAGCTGGTAACTACGGAAATATGTGCTGCATATTTCTTAAATGCTTCCGGCAGCTTCTCTGCGTACAATACCGTCAGATTCGGCTCAGGAGCAGGTCCCATATTCTCTAAGGTGTGAAGGAATCGGTAATCATTCTTGGTAACCATAGAACGACCATCAATGCCCATACCTGCCACCTCAAGGGTTGCCCATACAGGGTCTCCTGAGAACAGCTGATTGTAGGATTCAATACGGGCAAACTTCACCATACGACACTTCATAGTCAGGTGGTCAATTAATTCCTGTGCCTGCTGCTCGGTAAGGATTCCCTTTGCCATATCTCTCTCAATATAAATGTCTAAGAAGGTAGATACACGACCCACACTCATTGCTGCACCATTCTGGGTCTTAATAGCTGCAAGATATCCAAAGTATAACCACTGGGTTGCTTCCTTGGCATTTGCTGCCGGAAGAGAAATGTCAAGGCCGTAAGCTGCTGCCATTTCCTTCATCCCCTTCAATGCTTTGATCTGTTCTGCAATTTCTTCTCTTAGCTGGAAGTTACCACGACGCATTCCATAGCGGGCAGACTCTTCAAAATCCTTCTTCTTGCCTTCAATCAGACGGTCAATTCCGTATAAAGCAACTCTTCTGTAATCACCTACAATACGTCCACGTCCATAGGTATCCGGAAGTCCGGTTAAAATCTTGCAATGACGAGCCCGCTTCATCTCATCTGTATAAATATCAAATACTGCATCATTATGTGTCTTATGATATACGGTAAAGATTTCATGTAATTTCTCACTTGGCTCATAACCGTACATTTTGCAGGACTGCTCGGCCATCTTAATTCCACCATATGGCATAAATGCTCTCTTTAATGGTTTATCTGTCTGAAGACCAACAATCTGCTCTAAATCCTTTAATTCTTCGCTGATATATCCAGCACCGTAAGAAGTAAGGGATGATACTACTTCTGTTTCCATATCTAAAACGCCACCTTTGGCGCGTTCTTCCTTCTGTAATTCCTGCAGCTTGCCCCAGAGCTTGTCTGTTGCATCTGTCGTACCCTCTAAAAAGGATTCATCTCCGTCATAGGGCTGATAGTTCTTCTGGATAAAATCTCTAACATCGATTTTCTCTTTCCAACGTCTGCCTTCGAAGCCTTCCCATTGTTCAAAATTGTTCATTTGAATCTCCTTTCCCTTCACTCATCTGTCATATGTTTACAGTAGTATGCCACAGATTGCAATACGCTATCCTTTTGGCAACACTTTACTTAAGCAAGTTCATTATACATGAATTATTTGTGTTAGTTAACCCTAACTTGTCAATTTAATTTTTTTCAGCAAATGTAACAGAAAAAAGTTCTAATTTTTTCTTTGTATGTCAAAAACACCTATTTTATTCTTCGATATGCTCTCGTCCCTGGTCAATAATGGACCTGACATGATCGTCTGCCAGAGAATAGAAAATCGACTTCCCATCCCGACGGCTTTTCACCAGCCTGCTTTGCTTTAAGATCCGCAGCTGATGGGAAATCGCAGACTGGGTCATATTCAGCACCTGTGCCAAATCACATACACATACCTCTGCCTCAAACAAAACAAAAAGAATCCGAATTCTAGTAGAATCCCCAAAGACCTTAAAAAGCTCCGCCAAATCATAAAGCTCCGTCTCTTCCGGCATGGTATCATTAACAATTTGAATCAAATCCTCATGAATCTCCTGGGATTCACACAAATCTGCCTCTATTATCTTTTTACTCATATCTATGCCTCTTTCCTTTCTATTTAAAGATTGTCACGGAAATTTTTATCGGTAACCCAGCTGTTGTCGTGCCCGGTCCATCGCTGGTTCCAGCATCTGTCGGAAGTGACGCATCTGTCAGGGGTGGCTGTGGGCAGCAGGGGTGATGATTAACATTGGCCAATTTCGTATCCTGCTTAGTGTGCAGCAGCAGGGCCGCCCGCCCGAGGACAACGCAGCCACCCTGCGGGTGGCTGACGCTTGTCCGACCAGGGCAAAATCCAACCCTGCGAATGCACACTTAGCAGGATTCGAAATTGCTGCCAGTAATCATCACCCCCGCTGCCCACAGCCACCCCTGACAGATGCGTCACTTCCGACAGATGCGTCACTCCCCACAACCACGTCACTCCTACAACTTCTTCACAAACAACACTCTCATTGCATTCAGCACCGCAATCACCATAACTCCTACATCAGCAAAAATAGCAAGCCACATATCCGCAATCCCCAATGCTCCCAATACCAGACAAATCAACTTAATCCCGATTGCAAAATAAATATTCTCATAAACAATCCGAAGACATTTTCTGGATATCTTAATGGCCTTGGCAATCTTCAATGGGTCATCATCCATCAATACAATATCCGCCGCTTCTATCGCCGCATCACTTCCCAAAGCTCCCATGGCAATTCCAATATCAGCTCGAGATAACACCGGTGCATCATTAATTCCATCTCCAACAAATGCCAGCTTCTCCTTATCCTTCTTGCCAGCTAAAAGCTCCTCTACCTTGGCAACCTTATCTCCCGGAAGCAGCTCGCTATATACCTCTGGAATCTGAAGCTCTGATGCCACCTGATCTGCCACTGGCTTTCTGTCTCCGGTAAGCATAACAAGATGTGATACTCCAGTACGCTTTAGCTGCTGAATGGCCTGCTTTGCATGAGGTTTGATTTTATCCGAAATCACAATGTGACCTGCATACTCATTGTTTGCGGCCAGATGAATAATGGTTCCTACATGATGACATGGAATAAATGCAACGCCAATGCGATTCATCAGCTTCTCATTTCCTGCAGCCACAGGAACATTATCTACCAAAGCCGTTACCCCATTGCCGCTGATTTCCTGCACCTGTGTTACTCTGGATTTATCCAGCTCTCTGCCATAAGCCTGACGCAGGCTCTTGCTGATTGGATGCTCCGAATAGCTCTCTACCAGGGCTGCATATTCCAAAATCTTATCCTGTTCTTCCTTATTGTGATGTACTCCAGTAACCTCAAATACACCTTCTGTCATGGTTCCAGTCTTATCGAATACCACATAACCTGTTTTTGCTAAAGTCTCCAAATAATTGGAGCCCTTAATTAAGATTCCCTCATGACTTGCTCCACCAATACCTGCGAAGAAGCTAAGGGGAATACTAATGACCAACGCACAAGGGCAGCTAATAACCAAAAAAGTCAGTGCACGATACACCCACACGCCCCACTGGGGAGAAGCTCCCATAAAAAGCATCTGTACCAGCGGTGGAATCACTGCCAGTGCCAGTGCACCATAGCACACCGCTGGTGTATAGATTCTTGCAAATTTTGAGATGAAATTCTCTGATTTAGATTTCTTGGAGCTGGCATTTTCCACCATATCAAGGATCTTAGAAACGGTAGACTCCCCGAATTCTTTGCTGGTGCAAATCTTCAACAAACCAGTTAAGTTAATGCAGCCACTCATTGCCTCATCATCTATGCCTGCACTTCTAGGAACGCTTTCGCCGGTTAATGCACTGGTATTTAATGTGGTATTTCCTTCTATAATCACTCCATCAATGGGAATCTTCTCCCCAGGCTTTACCACAATAACGCTTCCTATTTCAACTTCATCCGGATCTACCTGCACAAGCTTACCATCCTGCTCCACATTGGCATAGTCCGGACGAATATCCATTAATTCGCTGATATTTCTGCGACTCTTTCCCACTGCATAGCTTTGGAATAATTCACCAATCTGATAAAACAGCATAACCGCCACACCTTCTGCATAGTCCCCTAATGCGATAGCCCCTACTGTGGCAACTGCCATAAGAAAATTCTCATCAAATACCTGGTGATTCCAGATTCCCTTCATTGCCTTTTTCAAAATATCATAGCCTATAATCAGATATGGTATCATAAACAGGGCAAATCGGAGGCTTTCGGTTAATGGAAGAAATTCCAGCAGTGCAATCAAGGCTGCTGCAATTATGATTCTGAGTAATACTTTTTTCTGCTTCTTATTCATGGCATGTCTCCCTGTATGTAATCATTTTAAGTTCTATTTTATATTTTTTATCAAAAGAAATGGGTCAATCATTTTTCTCGTGGGATTGCCACCACATAGTGTATTGGTTAGT
>CAZYYO010000086.1:0-8832 GCA_964650965.1 uncultured Lachnospiraceae bacterium
TCCTTGGTAAGTTTGCAGACGAACTTCATCATGATCATAGGTCCGATAGCAACACAGTGATCAAACTTATTGCCAGCATCCCAGAGAGACTTCAAGCAGTCTGTTCCCATTCCATGGAAGCCATAGGTTCCATCATCTGTAGTTACATGTAAGTCACCGGCAACCTTCTCCATTTTATCAACGAAGAACAGTAAATCCTTGGTTCTGCTTCCCATAATAACGGTGGTATCAATGCCATGCTCCTTTAACCACTTAACCTGTGGATATACAGGTGCAGTTCCAACACCGCCGGCAATAAATACAATATGTTTCTTTCTGGTTTCTTCTAAGTTCTCTTCCTCACATAATTCTGATGGACGTCCTAATGGTCCAACAAAATCCATAAATGCATCTCCTTCTTCCATATATGACATACGCTCTGAAGAAGCACCAACTGTCTGGAACACAATGGTAATGGTTCCGGCTTCTCTGTCATAATCACAAATAGTCAATGGAATTCTTTCACCTACTTCATCGATTTTACAAATAATGAACTGACCAGGTAAACAGGAAGCTGCTACTCTTGGTGCCTTTACATCCATTAAGAAAATCTTATCTGCAAGCTTTTCTTTTTTTAGTATTGGATACATGTTTTTCCTCCCTTAAGAAAAATATTATTAATTAACTAAAATAAACCAATTCGTCCTCTGGCTTTTCTGCCGGTTTCATTTCAACTGGATACAGGACTGGTCCCTTGCCTTTATATTCCTTGGCAAACTCCACCTTGATTTTGGCAGTAATATCAATCCAGGACTTATGGGCAATCTGTGCTGCTTCTGTTGTCTTACATTTCATGCCAAGAAATGTAATGTCCTCTACACAGCAGGTCATTGCAAATCTACCTGGTACAAACACATCTCTTCTCAGCTTATGATCGTCTGGGTTGTATACCAGCCCAAGAAAATGAACGGTTTTGCCATCATATTTCTTAGGATTATCCATGGCATCCATAAACCACAGGGCATAATCAGCATCGCTGATTTCAATAATATCGGCATTGATATCAAAGGGAAGCTCTTCCTCCCGTTCATCTATGGTTCCGTCTGCACGCTCATATACAATTTGAGCCGGACGATTTACTGCCTTAATACTGCCACGGAATTTCCCCTTGGGGGTATTGTCATCACAGCGATTAAAGATTACAACCTCAGCCTTAAACAGCTGTTCCATCATCATGGTTCTCATATTTGCCAGATACATCTCGAAGGTACTAGCGTCTACCGTTGCCAGAGACTGTACAATGGTCCAGTATTTGGGCCATCCCATTTCATATAAGGGACCAACCTCCCAGGTACCATTATATTCCAGAAATACTGCATCGGGATGATACGTATCATTTAATTCCCGCAGCTTCTCAATGGTGAAATCTTCTTCCTTCTCAATGTATGCCACCTGTGCCTGAATGGTATGAAGCTTCTCTTCATCATACTCTACATCTCCGTCCTCACAGCTGATAATCAAAATTCTGTCATTATCCTCTGCAAAGCCGTTCTCAAATAAGGTTTCCTGAATCAATGTGGTCTTACCACTATCCATGAAACCGGTAAATAAATATACTGGAATTTCCTGCATATTATGCTTCTCCTTCTATCATGCTTTCCTGGTTGTAGTGCATGTAATGATTATACCAGCTCAAATAATTCTTCTAATTTGTGCTCATCCATATCGGTACCGATAACTACAAGACGTCCTGTGTAATCCGGGTCTCCGGTTCTTAATTCATACTCGCCATCCACCAGATCAAAGTAAATCCAGGTTCCGTCTACACCTTCTACCATGCCCTTAGAACGCAGGATGGTTCCGTACTCCGTACCCTCAGTAAATGCCTTCATTGCATTTTCGATTGTGGACTTCTCATATTTATGAGGTGTTTCCTTGCCCCAGCTGGTGAATATGTCATCTGCGTGATGGTGATGATGATGGTCATGGTCGTGATCATGGTCGTGACAGCCACAGGTGCAGTTCTCGTCGTGGTGGTGGTGGTCGTGGTCATGTTCGTCATGGCTGTGATCTTCATGGTCTTGATCATGGTGATGCTCGTCATGATCGTGGTCGTCGTGGTCATCATGGTGGTGCTCGTCATGGTCGTGGTCGTCGTGGTCATCATGATGGTGCTCGTCATGATCGTGATGATGATGCTCGTGCTCTTCTTCCTCTTCGTGATGATGAGCCTCTGCCATCTCCTTCATCTCCAGATTATCCTGTCCTTCGATTACCTTAAGAATCTGCTCTCCAGGAATACTGTTCCATGGAGTGGTAATCACTGCAGCCTTAGGATTTAACTTCTGAATCTGTCTTACACAGAATTCCAGCTGATCTGATGTTGCCTTCTGGGTACGGCTTAATACTACCGTAGTTGCATATTCAATCTGGTTATTAAAGAACTCGCCAAATGCCTTCATCTGCTTAGATGCCTTCAATGCATTCACTACTGTTACCAATGCATTCAGCTTCACATCATGCGTCTTCTCCACATCAATAACACTTGTCATAACATCGGATAACTTTCCTACACCGGATGGCTCAATTAAGATGCGGTCCGGGTGAAACTTCTCAATTACCTCATTAAGATTCTTACCGAAATCTCCTACCAAAGAACAGCAGATACATCCGGAATTCATTTCCGTAATTTCGATTCCGGCATTCTTTAAAAATCCGCCGTCAATTCCTACTTCTCCAAACTCATTCTCAATCAGAACGATTTTCTCTCCAACATATACTTCATCAATCATTTTCTTGATAAATGTTGTCTTTCCAGCTCCCAAGAAACCAGAAATAATATCAATCTTAGTCATTGTACTTTTCCTTCTTCCCAATTTTTGTCATCGTTCCATTGAACATTACATTTTTACGTATGGAGATATTATAGCACATTTTGTTCTTGATACAATGGGAAGTTTTGCTCATTTCTTGAGGGGTTAGTGGAAGGAAGTGTGGCACATTGACGATAGATAATGTAACATGGGTTTGTTAAGAAAATGTAAATGCAAAAATACCGCTACCAATGGGTTTCTATAGCACACAATCTTCTGTTATTCTGACATTCCTTTCTTCTTTTGTTAGGATAGCGTCCTCTAACTTTTGTTGCTTGGGGCATTAGCTCTTTATTTTCATCATCTCCCCCAAGACAAGGATTTTTACCATCCTATATACGATTTCTGGTACGTGCTTTGGAGGATTTCGCACTTTATTTTCTCGTCCGCCCCAGGGTATATAAGCTTCTTGGAGCCACACTTAAGTATTCGTCACGCTTCCCCCAATACATCATGTTCTGCAAGTAGATATATGCCATCTTACTTGCCATTTGGAGGAAATCAGCTCTATTTTTCCTCCTTGCCCCAAAGTATTTTGTTGTCAGCTAATCTGGGTCACTTTCTTGCTACTTT
Organism: uncultured Lachnospiraceae bacterium; assembly: GCA_964650965.1. GTDB lineage: Bacteria > Bacillota > Clostridia > Lachnospirales > Lachnospiraceae > CAZYYO01. Next base: position 3,426 of record CAZYYO010000086.1, read on the forward strand.
GGTTGACAAAGCAACCCCAGGCAACTGTTTTCAGCTAGTCTAGGTTACTTTCTTGCTGCTTAAACCAAAAAAATAACCCCGAGACAACTGAATTCAGCTGTCTAAGGGTTACTTTTCTAGTTGTTCATACACAACTGCTTAGAATACGGACTTAGTAAGGCACACTCTGGAATCTTCCCTGCTCCTTCTCCTTCTCCATTATTTGAATGACCTTCGTAGTCTGTTCATCTGTAAATGTAATGCTACTCTCCCAGAAAAGGATTCCATCATCATACACATAATAATACAAATCATTTTCTCCTTCTTGCTGAAAACAATAGCCCTCCTTTGCATTTACAGCTTGGTTTGCCTTCATATCCAGAGCAATCAAATCGCCCTCCTTCTTTTTCTCACCTAGAAATGTATCCATCCATTTCTTGCTGTCGGTAGAAATAAAACCATATTCCATATAAGTTCCAATACTCTCATCTTCCAAATACCAGATATCGTGATAGGTGAAGCTCATAGCCTGAGGAGTTCCTGTACCTTCCTCTGATTCTTTGCTTTCCTCTCCCTCTGGTGTCACTCCAAGGTCTGTTAATGTGATTGGAAGATCAGCGACCCCTATATTATAGCTGTGAAAATCGGGATCCTTCTCTAATTCTTCATACATATCCTCAATTTGTTTCTGTGTATTTGCCATACTTGATATAAAAGCTCCTAATATACATCCTGCAAAAACAATGATACTAATGATAATTAACCTTACTGCAATCTTTTTTGATGCTTCATTAGAAACTCTCATACAGCGAATCATGCTTACATAGAATACAACCCACAGAATATCTAAGGCTGGTACAAATAAGCAAATTAAATTTCCTTGTAAGAAAACAGCAAGTGCTGTTCCCCCTATTATTACTAGTAATACGATAATCTTAAATACATCAAATATTACGATTGTTTTCTCACCATAATATACAATAGACTGTCCATTGGTTTTTCTAATGAGATTATGAATTAACCAAATCACAAATTCCAGAAGGATTACTCCGTTGATACCTATTGTAATCATACAGATGGACGTTAAAACCATTGGAAAGGATAATTCCTGAAACAAAAAGTTCTCCACAATACCCCAGCGAATTAGAATCAGGATTGCCACTATCACAGTAACAAGCTGCCTCCAATTCTTCGCCCAAATATCGTGAAGAACCTTTTGCATTTCATCATGTACATGATTATCAGAACCATAATTTTTTTTTTGCTGCCCCGCCGCTCTCTGCCAAGGCTGTAACATTTCGTATCGCCGTTCTACTATTCCCATAACGCATCCTCCCTTGTAATTAACAACTGTTACTATTATTATAACAGACTGCACTGGTGTTTTTCCTTAGATGAAAGTGCCAAAAAACAAAGGTGGAAACTATTCACAATGTATAGGAATTTCTATACCTTCTGCTTAGGTACAAATTCAATTTTTAACATCATCCCCATACCATCAGCCAACCTTTTCAGCAAATTAATGGATGGATTTCTCGTTCCATTTTCAAGCTTACTTATATCAGCCTGATTGATGCCTGTTCTTTCTGCCAGTTGTTTCTGTGTAAGATTCTGGGAGGTTCTTGCATCAACAATTGCACGAATCACATCAAATTCAGGTTGTAAATTATCATATTCCTCCTGAAATGCCTGATCCTTCTTCTGTTCTTCTAGAAAATCATTAAATTTTTTCATTCTTCATACACCTTTCCAGATAATTGTCTCGATATGTCTTAGCACGTTCTATTTCTGATTGTGACGTTTTCTGTGTTTTTTTCACAAAACCATTGGTTAGAATTATTTTACCATCATAATAAAAGAAATATAATACTCGAGAAATATCACTTCCAACTTTTCCTCGTAGTTCAAATATTCCATCCCTTAAATATTTACTATATGGTTCTCTAAGAGAATTTCCTTTTTCCTGAAGTATTTCTATCATACCAACTAATTTAGCACGCATTTTAACATTTAAGCTAAGTAAAAATTCTTCTACAGGTATTTCTCCGTTTTCCTTCTCATAAAATTCTACTAAAAATTTGTCCATCTAGCTTCCTTTGTATACTCTAAAATCAGTATATGGCATATATGCCATATTGTCAATAATGCTTATATGTCATTAAATGGGTGTCTTGGGATTACTTCACCTATCAGAATGATAGATGCTTTGACTTATAAAATATTTGTATATATTAACACCTTTATATTTTTCAAACAATACACTTCTACAATTTTAATAAAATTTTTATATTCTCCCTCTCCCATCCAAAAAACGTCCAAAAAGAACCAGTACCTCTCAGGCACTGGTTCTTTCCATTTTAATTTATAAATATAGGAAAACCATATGGACTATGCTCCATTTTGTCCCATTCTTTTTCTCTGTACTTCCACCATTCGTTCTCGGTCCAAATTATAGAATTTCATTGCAATAACATTACAAAGCCATCCCAAGATAGGAAGTCCGAATACCAAAAACATACACATCCAAAATCTTGGCCATGTAGCCTCATCCCCAATTTGAGGTACGCTATTTATATAGCCAACAAATGTAATTGCTACAGCTGCTATTGTAGAGCCCAGGGAGGAAACCAGTTTATCCACAAAAGAATACAATCCGGAAATAACTGCTGGCATATACTTTCCAGAACGGTCGTGTTCATCATCAACTATATCTGCTCTCATTGCAGAATTTGCTGTTGTTAAGACCATCATTGATCCGCTTTTTGCCAACTGGAATACTGCCCACAAAATAATAGGCAGACCTACCACTCCCAGTTTTTTCATTCCTGCTGGTCCTCCCAGCAACAAGCAAAAGCATACAATTGCCCCAGAAATTCCAATACTAATCCATGACCAGACTATGGTTGTTTTTTTTGACCCCCACTTTGCAATAAAGATTCCGCCACTAAATGCTAATGCTATACCCACTATCTGCGTAAAATTACCTACCATGGTTGTTGCTGCATAACTACCAATCAATACTCCATTTAACAATGTAATAATAATTGATTGCGTACCTGTCTGTTGGGCCAATTTATTTGCCACGCCTGTCAGCATGTACATTTGTACATTTCGATTCTCTTTGAATACGGCCCACATGTCCTTAAGTGACACCTTTTCTGCTTTTTTCTCTGATAATTTTGAGACGAAGGTTTCTCTTACATCAACTTTTGCAACACCAATACAAGACAAAATTACCAACACTAAAGATAAAGCAGCATACCATAATACCAATTCCTAGAACATTTCCGTGTTATATTGATTACCATATTTTGGTAATACAACAAATGTTGTAATATTCATAAAAATTATTGGAACTGCATATGAAAATGCCATACTAACAACTCCAATCATTGCCCTCTGAGTTGGATCATTTGAAATTACAATTCCAACAGTACCTCCTCCAATAGTGTTAATACTATAGCCAAGAAGGAATACGAAATATGCTAATACAAATACAATAAAACCAAGAACTCCTGTAAATTTTCCTGCACACCAACTATACAATAGCATTGCCCCTGCCATACAGCATAACCATCCTAATAGCATGAAAATACGAATTTTTCCTCGTCTTGGATTCAGTCTTTCAAAAATCCCTGCAACAACTGCATCTGTCATTCCGAAACCAATTCTAAGTATCGTCAAAACAATTCCAGCAGTTGCAGTTGCAATTCCATATCCCTGTACAGCAATCATACTTGCAAATCCCATGAGAATATAAAAGGCCACATCCGTCCCATTATTTGCTAATCCCAAAACAATTTCCCATGGTTTTGCTTTATTGTATGTGACACCGTCTCGTTCACTGGCATTTAAAATTCCTACTTTTTTCATAATTCTGTAATGTCCTCCCCTTTATTTTTCTATCATACTTCCAAGAAAAGCCAGACTGGGTTTTGGCGTTCTTTTTTGTGTATCTCGTTGAACAGACACCAAGCCAAATCTCATACTATAGGCTCTTTGCCACTCAAAATTATCAATGAATGTCCAATAAAAATATCCTTTCACAGGGATTCCGTCATCCATACAATGCTGCACCCCATAGATTGCCCGTTGGATAAACTCCACTCTTCTCTGGTCATCATCCCCAGCCACTCCATTCTCTGTAACATACAAATCTCCTTTGTATTCCTCTGCCACTTTTCGAATAACGTGCTCTAACGCTTCAGGATAAAACTCATATCCGGATTGCGAAATATCTGCTCCCGCAGGAACTGGAAGAGAACCATCTGCTCCTACCAATTCTCTTGTATAATTCTGAATGCCAATAAAGTCATCATTCTTTATGCCTGGAAGATAGTGTCGAAACTCTTCATCCCAAAGTCTTTCTGCATTTGCTTCTCCTCCAGGTATGGTTTGAAAATCATGTAGGCTTAATGTGATTCCTACCTTGATATCTGGGAAACGCTCCTTTATCGCGTCTCTTGCCGCCTCATGTGCCTGTAAAATTAATTCATCTCCATGAGTAGAACATGCACTATGGAAATTATTTACTTTCATTCCCTCTGGAAGCTGAAATAACTGTCTGCTTTCTTCCTCCATCGCTTTTTGCAGTTTCATCATTGCCTGTACATCTACTCCAATTTGTAGATTTTCAGAAGCATTAGAATCCTTGCTTTGATATTCCATTCTTTTTGTGAAATTTTCCATAATTCTTGCAAATTGTAACCGCATATTTGCTTCATTAATGGTATTAATATAACGAATGTGTTCTCCTAAATGTTCCATCACATATACACAATACTTTTTGAAATCCTCTACAATCGTGTCAGCTTCCCATCCACCTTTTGAAATAATCCACTGTGGACTACTGAAATGATGCAACGTAACCATTGGCTCCAGTCCATGTTTTCTGCAGCATAGGATAACATCTCGATAATGTGCTATTTCATTTTCATCAAAAACACCCTCCTGGGGTTCAATACGTGCCCATTCTATAGAAAAACGATACGCATTATAGCCTGCTTCTGCCATCATGATAATATCCTGCTCATACAAATGGTAGTGATCTACGGCATCCAGACTGGGTTCCTCATAGGATGTATATTTCATATGTTCCATAGCCCAGCTGTCGCTGTGAATATTATTCCCCTCTACCTGATGTGCCGCTGTGGCAGTACCTAATAAAAACTCCTTCTTAAACTTTTTCATTGTTCCCTCCTCATATTCATTACAATTTTCTAATTCATGCAGATATATCATGTATGCTCTGCTTTATAAATTATATAAAAATCTCTACTTTTTTTCTCAACCATTTACTTCTATAATGATTGCTCACCTAACATAATGTATGCTAATATAACAATGAAATACAAATTGGTTGAAGGATAAGGAGAAAACAGATGGATAAATCAAGTGCTGTATATCGCAGAATGGATAAGACAATCAT
>CAZYYO010000087.1:0-8481 GCA_964650965.1 uncultured Lachnospiraceae bacterium
AGTTATGCGGCTTAAGCCGCTGTGAAATAAATTATCATGAATAATTCAGGTTTAAGAAATAATACTTCCATTTTTTCGAAATTGTGTCGGGGTAACCTTCATCTCTTTCTTAAAAAGGCGAATGAAGTGCTCGGTTGTTTCGTAACCAACCTGATTAGCAATGTCTGTGACAGTGAGGTTGGTGTCTTGGAGCAGAACCTGCGCTTTCTCAATTCGGATTCGTTGAAGAATCTGGGTAAATGTGAGACCTGTGGTACTTTTAATTAACCTGGAGGTATGCTCTGGGGTGTAATGGAAACGTTCGGCAATCTGGTCAAGGGTGACGGAGGCAAAATTTTCCTGTATAAATTGTAAAAGAGCGAAGCGTTGAACATCAACCTTTTGAGTAAAGGTTGGTACTTCAATGCTTTTTTCATAGTTTCGAATCAGTAATCCAAAAATAAGCATCAGTGTGTAGGAAATCATTTGATCCCAATACAGACTCTGATTAATCGATTCCCAATACATATAGAGGAATCCGCGTTTGATTTCAGGATCGTTGCCTGTGTGAATCACAATATAATCATTTCCATTCTCGGAGTAGATGTTATTCAAAAAGAAACTGGATAAGATATTGGGATTGTTTAAAAAATTAAAGAAAATGTTGTGCAATGTATTTTTACGAATTAAACAGTTCAAAACAACACTATTATCAAACACGCCTATGGAATGCTTGATTCCAGGCGGAACAATACAGATGTCTCCAGAACGAAGGGAGAGACTGTTGTTGCTAATGTGCTGCTGACATGCTCCATCATATACATAGATAAGTTCAAAGAACGTATGATCATGTGTAATCGCAGGACAATATCGATTATGGCGTGTGGTCATAATCGATGAGTGCTTGCTAACATCGAAAAAGAAAGAATCTTCAAAGCGTGGAGGAATCGTCTCTGCAATTTCAGGAATAAGCAGATGCCGGCTGAATACACGTTTCATATCTGTTTTACTAAGAAATTCATGAAGAGAATACTCTTGCTGTCTGGCATAGTAATACTCTTTGTAAAACATCTCATCCTCATTCAATTGATAAATCTCATTCTTTAATGCTTCGTAGTCCATTTTCCTCCATCCTTCTCGACACAATATCAAAATACATCATAAACATGGGTATAATCATAACATTTATAACAATAAAAATCAAGAAAATTGGGATATACAAACAATTGGAAAATATCATGTGAAATTTATAATGATGATATGAGGAAATTCAAAGTGCAGGCAATCAAGCATTGATTGGTACAGAAGGGATAGATATATGAAACGGGAAACAGTAATGACAGTGGAACACATGGATAAGCGATTTGGCTCAACAATTGCACTCAATGATGTTTCACTAGATATTTATTCGGGTCAGATTCTTGGATTGATTGGGGAGAATGGATCTGGAAAATCAACAGTGACTTCTATTGTTGCAGGAATGCAGAAGTGTGATTCGGGAACTATGAAATATCACAAGGAAGAGTGGAAACCAGAATCTATGTTATGGGCACTAGAGCATGGGATCGGAATGATTGTTCAGGAAACAGGTACAGTTCCGGGGATTACAGTAGCAGAGAATATTTTCCTTGGAGAGACTGAGCAGTTCCGTGTTTTCGGAAAAAATAAAAAATGGGGAACCATAAGCAGAAGAGCACTGAATGCCAAAGCACAGGAGGCACTAGATAAAATAGGAGCTACACATATTCAGGCAGATCAAATAACGGCCAGTCTCGATTTGCAGGACCGCAAATTGGTTGAGATTGCAAAAACAATGATTAAGGAACCAGAGATATTGATTGTAGATGAGACCACGACTGCATTGTCTCAAATTGGACGAGACATTATATACCGGATTATGGAGGATATGAAGAAGAGACAAAAGGCAGTTGTGTTTATCTCCCATGACTTGGATGAAATCATGCAGAAATGCGATATGCTTACCGTTCTCAGAGACGGGAAAATTATTGTAACCTTTGAAAAAGATGAGTTTCAGGAAGAGCTGCTTCCCTGTCAAGGGAGCTGCTTGTGAATCTGCTTCGAGATAGACTGAATTTCAATGGACTTGTAATTACAGATGCAACACCTATGGTAGGATTCACTTCGGCGATGGCCAGAAGAGAGGCAATTCCTACGGCAATTGAAAATGGCTGCGATATGATCTTATTTAATAAAGATTTGAAAGAGGATTTCTTTTTTATGCTGGAAGGATATAAGAATGGAATTCTTTCAGAAGAACGATTACTAGAAGCAAATCGGAGAATATTGGCACTGAAGGCTTCACTTAAGCTTCATGAGAAGCAAAAGAAAAAGACACTTGTTCCAGACAAAGAAGCGCTATCAATTCTGCGTTGCGAGGAACACATGGAATGGGCCAAGGAGCTGGCAGACCAATCCATAACACTGGTAAAGGATACGAAGCATTTATTACCGATTAGTTCGAATAAGTATAAGCGGGTATTGCTTGAAATTCTTGGGGATTTTCCTTCGAATGAGCGAGTGGTTCATACAGTAAAGGAAGAACTGGAGAAGCGTAATTATCAAGTGTATTTATATGAAAGAGAAGATTTTAATAAAAGGGTTGATAATGTAGGAACATTTCGAGAGAAATATGATTTGGTCATATATATTGGAAATGTTGAGAATGCAAGCAATCAGACCACCAATCGGCTAAATTGGTACACATTCTGGGGGCAGGGAAATAATGTACCTTGGTTTGTAGAAGAGGTCCCTACGATGTTTATCAGTGTGGCTAATCCGTATCATCTGCTGGATGTTCCGATGATAAAGACCTATATCAATTGTTATTCAAATAATGATGCTGTGTTAAGGACGGTTGTTGAAAAAATAACTGGTGAAAGTGAGTTTAAAGGTGCAAACCCTGTAGATCCGTTCTGCGGAAGAACAGATTTAAAATAAGTTTTGAAGGGAAAAGATATTTCATGAAAATTGTAAATCTATGTGTGAATCATATGACAAATCCCATTGGATATGATTGTTCAATATTGAATTTGTCCTGGAGTGTAATAGAAAATCAAGGACAATGGAGTCGTGTGCTTCGAGTGATTGTCTCAGAAAGACAGGAGGAAACAGAGATTGTATATGATTCAGGAATAATAGAAAATTATCATGAAAATCAAATCACTGTTTCATTTGATAAGAAGCCGCGAACAAAATATTACTGGAAAGTGGAGCTTACCGATGACACAGGGGATAGTGCAGTAAGTGAATGGGCTTTTTTCGAAACAGGAAAAGAAGACGAAGCATGGAACGGAAGCTGGATTGGAACGCCAGAAGATCCCAAACATATGCCACTATTCTATAAGCAGATAAATTTACTTGAAAGGCCTGCGCGTGTAAGGTGGTATGGCACGGGAGTAGGACTATATGAATTATATGTAAATGGACAGATGGCATCAGATGAATATCTGATGCCGGGATATCATTCTTATGACCAGATGCTGGAATATCAAGCAATTGATATAGGAGACCATTTGGAAGTGGGAAGTAATACCATTGGCATTTTACTTGGTGAAGGCTGGTATAAAGGCCGTTTTGGATTTGATGAGAACTATTATGATCTATATGGCAATCAGAAGGCTTGCATGGGAGAGATTTGGATTACATATGAAGATGGCAGAGAAGAGTGCATTACCACAGATGATTCATGGCAGGCTTGGGAGAGCAAGGCTGGCGAAAACGGAATTTATGATGGCGAAATCGTGGACTATACATGGAAGGGAGAACTGCTTAAGGTCATCTCCTGTGTGTTACATCCGATAGAGGTAGTGCCACGGACGAATATGCCGATTCGAAAAGTTGAGACCTACCAGCCAATCAAGATTCAAAAAGTGGATTCCCATACAATTCTATTAGATTATGGAGAAGCGATTACTGGATGGGTAGAAATTCATGGAGTCATCGCGCGTGGTCAGACACTGACTTTGTCCTATGGCGAAGTATTGCAAAACGGTGCATTTTACAGGGATAATCTTAGAACTGCAAAAGCAAGATTTCAGTGTACCGGGGATGGACAGCATAACATTGCCCGACCACATTTTACCTATTTTGGTTTTCGATATGTGCTGGTAGAAGGAATTGAGCCAAAACAGGAGATGAATTTTGTTGCATACCGTCTTATGTCAGATATTGCTGCAACGGGAACCATTGTAACTTCAAACAAAAAAGTAAACCAGCTATTTGAAAACACATTGCGCTCTCAGAAATGCAATTTTTTAGATATTCCAACGGATTGTCCACAACGTGATGAGCGTATGGGCTGGACTGGTGATGCAGGTATTTTCTCGGCAACTGCGTGTTTTCATATGGATTGTGTAAGCTTCTTTCGACATTACATGAAGAATCTTGAAGCAGAACAAGCTTTATTAGGCGGAGCAGTTCCTTTTTTCGTGCCAAGACCAAAGGTTCCAGTGAATGAGAAGACGAATCCATTTTACAAGGATGCAGGCGCAGCTGTCTGGGGAGATGCAGCATGGATGATTCCATGGAATCTCTATCAGTTCTATGGAGAAAAAGCACTTCTGAAGGAGCAATATTCGGTGATTAAGAACTGGGTGGAATACGTGACTTCTAGAGTGGAGTTGAATGAGAACCCATATTTGTGGCAAAACGACAGGCAGCTTGGCGATTGGTTAGCACTTGATAATGGGAATATCAATAATCCAATTGGAAAAACAGATAGCAGTCTGATCGCATCCGCTTATTATTATTGGGCGGTAAGTGTTTTCGCAAGAATCACAGAGATTCTACAGACACCAGAGAAAGAAAAATACGAAGCGTTGGAATGCAAAATCAAGAGCGCTTTTCTTGAATATTACTTCTCAGAAGATGGGCAATTGAAGGTGGAAAAGACACAGACTGCCTGTGCACTACTTTTACACATTGGACTGTATCCGGAGAGTGCCAAAGAACAAATGGCACTCTCGTTGGAGAGATTGATAAAAAACAATCAGAATCATTTGAATACAGGGTTTGTTGGGACTCCGATCCTTTGTCCTGCGTTATCAGAGTGTGGTAACAATGCGTTGGCTTATACACTTCTTCTAAACGAAGAGTATCCTGGCTGGCTGTATGAAGTGAATATGGGGGCAACTACAATATGGGAAAGGTGGAATTCGCTGGAAAAGGATGGAAGCATCAGTGAAACTGGCATGAATAGCCTGAACCATTATGCATATGGAAGTATTGCAGAGTGGATGTATCGCTATATGTGTGGCTTTCACCCATCTATGGGAGAAACGGTTAAGATGACCATAAGACCAACTCCGGATAAGAGAATGAAAAAGGTAAAAGGAAGCTGGAACACAATATATGGAATATATCGCAGTGAATGGAATTGGAGCAGTGAGCGTGAAGTGACATATCGCTTTGAAATTCCGTTTAATGCAAATGCAAGAATTGTACTGGAGGATGGAACAGATATGATTTTGGGGTGCGGTGTATATGAAAGAATAGAGAAAAGATAAAGGAAAGGAACTATCGTGAAAAGGAAAATAGGTGTAAAAGTATTGGCAATGGTGCTGGTGCTGGCGGTACTATTTGGAATAAATTCAATGATTACAGCCTCTGGATTACAACAGCTGAAACGTGCTGGAGATACCATTAGCAGCGATTATGTTCAAGCAGAAGTGCAGTACGGGGAATTGGGGAAAATATTAGAGAGAGGACAAAAGTATATCAATATTATCTGTATGTTTGATAATGCGGATGTGCGTGGAGGATTAGAGCAAGCATTAGCCTTAGATTGGGAACAGTGTCAAGAGAAAATGAATCTCATGAATTCCTATATTGATCACATTGGAGATAGGGAACTACAGGACAACTATCAAGATTACCAGGATTATATTGAAAAGGTATATCAGGAAATATTTGAAATGCAGGCAATGGTTGATCAGGGGCAGATGCAGGAGGCGAACATATACCTTGGAACTGAATTTCAGAATTTAGTAACAGAAGCCGAAGGGTTACAGAACAATTTTACGGAAGCTCTGCAAAATAAATTAGATCTAACAACGGAGAATTATAATCAGATCTATCAGAGAAGCCGAAAGGTTACAATCATATCCTGTATCTTATTTATGATTTGCATTTTGGTAATCTTGATTCTCATCCAAAGAAAAATCAGTCGTCCAGCGAGAAACGCAGGAAGGCAGTTAGAACATATTATTGATGATATCCATAATCAGAAAGCGAATCTGAATGAACGGGTTCCGGTAGAAACTGAGGATGAGATTGGGGCACTGGCCAAAGGAATTAATGAGTTCCTGGCTCAGCTACAGCAGATTATTGGGGCGATTCAGATTCAGTCACATAAGATGCAGCAATCAGTTACTGAGATAAATATGGAAATCATGGATTCAAATGTGAACATAGGAAATGCATCTGCTGTGATGGAAGAGTTATCAGCAAGCATGCAGGAAGTAGCAACTACTGTTGAAAACTTGAATGGAAAAACACAGGAAATATATGATCTTGCCACTACAATCTATTCAAAGTCAGAAAATGGGACAAAGCTGGTGGATGAAATAAAAGAGCGGGCTTCCTTTATCCGAACAAAGACAGATGAGAGTAAGAATCAAATTGAATCCATTATGTCTGGAAAAACCGAAGAGGTGGAGGCAGCTATTGAAGGTGGAAAGCAAGTAGAGCAAATTGCAAAATTAACAGGCGATATCTTAGAAATCTCAAGTCAGACGAATCTATTAGCACTAAATGCTTCAATTGAAGCTGCTAGAGCGGGGGATGCGGGAAAAGGTTTTGCCGTTGTGGCAGATGAGATACGCGTTTTAGCAGATAATAGCAGAGAGACTGCAAATGATATTCAAAGTATCAGCACAAATGTAATCAAATCCATGGAGACTCTTGTGGAGACTTCGCAGAGATTGATTCGCTTTATGCATGATACAATTATGCCGGATTATAAGGGATTTTCACAGATGGGAGGACAATACTATCAGGATGCAGAGGAAGTAAATGCATTTTTTGAGGAATTCAATTCTAAGGCAGAGATTCTGGAAAAATCTGTAGCGAATGTCAATGGCGGAATCAGTGATATTTCCGTTGCGATTGAGGAGAGTGCAAGGGGAGTGACAAGTGCAGCAGAGAACATCAGCGAAATCACAAGTGCAATCTCTGATATACAGGAATCCACGATATTAAATAAAAAGATATCGGAAGAACTGCAGCAGGAGATAGGGGCACTTAGTAATTCATAAGAGAATAAGGTTAGGAATCTTAGATGAAATAGCGGTTGAAATACGGATGAAACGGTGGTAATATGGAATTATAGAAGGAGGGGTCCATATGACATTAGAAGAGATGCGTATTGCAAAGCAGAGCAAAGGATATACCATTGCACAATTATCGGAATTAACACAGATCCCTATTGGAACACTGCAGAAGATCTTTTCGGGAGAGACACAGGCTCCTAGATATGCAACAATGCAGGCAATCGAGCATGTTTTGAGCCCAAAGCAAAGTGATTATGCACAGGCAGACCATGTGGCAGAACCCGTGTCTTATGGAATTAGGGGAGAGAAGCAGCAGGGCCGGTATACAACGAAAGATTATTATGAGCTTCCGGACGAAAGAAGAGTAGAACTAATTGATGGCGAAATCTATGATATGAGTGCTCCATCTGCGGTGCATCAGGACATTGTATTAAACGCGGCATTTCAGCTTCGCCAGCAGATTCTTATGAAGAATGGAAGCTGTAAGGTGATGATTGCGCCGGTTGACGTACAGCTAGATTGCGATGACCGAACAATGCTGCAGCCGGATGTGATGATTATTTGTGATCGGAATAAGATTCGTAAATGGGGAATACTAGGGGCACCGGATTTCGTCTTAGAGGTCATATCCGACTCTACCAAGAAAAAAGATTACTTCAAAAAGATGATGAAATATATGGAAGCAGGTGTGAAAGAATACTGGATTGTGAATCCGTATAACCGTGAAGTGACAATATATAATTTCATGTCAGAGGATGGACCAAAAGTATATCCTTTATCCGGGAAGGTTGGACTGGCACTATATGATGACATACAGATGGATTTGGATGAAGTGAACGAGGAGATTATGGAATATTTGGAGCAGTAAGAAGAACTAAGGGCATAATCTTTGAGTGTATAATTTTTTGTCTCAGGTTTATCACAGTGAAGTTGATAATAAGATAAGAACAAAAACAACAAGAGAAAGATATAAAGCAGAAATATCCTCCTATATAGTATAAGGAAAACAAAATCTGGAGGAGTTATAATGAGGAAAAGAATTGGAACAAAAATATTTCTAATGATCTTGGTGCTTGTGATTATGTTCGTTATTAATGTGGTTGTAGCGAATCTTTCGTTAATGAAAACGAGGGATTCCATTCATGAGATTACAGATACATAGGTAATTGATAAATGGTTTTATCAATTCCTGTGGATAACTCTCCTCTATATA
>CAZYYO010000088.1:0-8459 GCA_964650965.1 uncultured Lachnospiraceae bacterium
ACACTTTGTGCGACTTGCTATGATTAATCCGTGAGTTTCACGGATTCAGGTATAACATTGGAAATGACTTTGGAATTCATACAGAGGTAGTAGCAGGAATTACGCCAGAGATGCTTGCACAGACAGATATGATGCAGCAGAAAATGCAAGCAATTTCTGATAATGTAGAGAAAATCAAGAAGGGAATTCGGGAGTTTGACGAGCTGGGAGACCGCCGGGGTATTTCCTATAAGGAAGACCCCAGACGTATGCAGCTTCTACGAGTGAAAATCAGGGATGAGGCATTGATTGCTGAGGAACGAATGAAGCTAGATGCTATGCAGGCAATGATTGAACGTGGAAAAAATGCTAAGATTATTGTAGGGGATACCATTTATCCAGGAGTAACCTTATCCATTGCAGACCAGCACATAGAGATTAAAGAAGCCCAAAGCAGGGTGGAGATTGTATGTTCACCGGGAGGCATTCGCATGGAGCGAATTGATGATACCTATGTTCAGTAAATGGAAATAATTTAATTTCCTGACAGGATACGACTTGAAATTACCTGATAATAGACTATAATGGGAATGATTTTGGAGGTATAAGAGATGATAGATTTTGAAGAAGAGCTGAAAAAATTTCAGCCAAGCATGGAAGTTGAGGAAGCAGAGGATGCCATTCATAACCGTAATTTAACTGATATGACCGATATCTTACGGGAAATGATAAGTAATGGAAAGGGCAATAAGTAGGAAGAGATATGGAATGTTTTAATTGTGGTACTGTAGTAGATACAGAGAATATATGCCCACATTGTGGAAGCAATATACGTGCATATCGGATGATTCTTCAGGTCTCTAACCTGTTTTATAATGAGGCATTAGAAAGAGCTAATGTACGGGACCTTTCCGGAGCGGCAGAAAGCCTGAACAAGAGTCTGGAATATAATAAATATAATATAGAAGCAAGAAGTCTGCTGGGTCTGGTTTACTTTGAAATAGGAGAAACGGTACTAGCATTAAGGGAATGGGTAATCGCCAAGAATTTTGCACCGGATGACCCTATGGTGGATCATTATTTATCGGAGATACAAAATACCCCGGGAATGCTAGAACGCATGAACCAGACCATCAAGAAGTATAACCAGGCAATCAACTATTGCCATCAGGAAAGTCGAGATATGGCTGTGATTCAGTTGCGTAAGGTACTGGGGCTGAATCCAAATCTGGTTGTGGCACATCAGCTTCTGGCACTTCTTTATATGCAAAATGACCAGAATAAGGAAGCAAGAGAAGAGCTGATTAAGGCTTCCAAGATTGATGTGAAAAACACCAATACCCTTCGTTATATGAAGGAAGTAAAGGAACGGATCAAAGAACAAAATCAGGGCAAGAAGAAAAAGAAGAAAAATGATATCGTGTCTTTTCAGGATGGAAATGATACCATTGTAATGCCAAGAAATACATTCCTGGATGCGTTAGACAGTTCAAAGGCAAGTATCATTAATCTGATTGTTGGAATGGTAATAGGTCTGCTTATTTGTATGTTCTTAGTAGTTCCAACGGTGCGTCAGAATGCCAAGAATGAGGCAGCAAATACCTTGGTGGATGCCAATGAAGAATTAACCAATTCCTCTACCAATATTTCAACCCTGCAAAATGAAGTGAAGTCTCTACAGGATAAGCTAGAGGAATATACCGGAAAAGGGGACCGGGTGACATCCTATGAGAAATTGATTGAGGCACAGGAGGCTTATAATAAGGGGGACTTATCGGCAGCCGCGGAAGCCATGAATTCTGTCAATGGGGAATTATTAGATACTCGAGGCAAGGCAATCTATGATACCATTATGGCAGCGGTGAACGCAGAAACCTTGACCAACAGCTATTCTGCAGGCTACAATGCATTTTACTCGGCGGATTATGATGGTGCTATATGGAATTTATCCATTGTTGTGGGAATTGATGAATCCTACGAAAATGGAAATGCACTGTTCTACCTGGCAGAAAGCTACCGAAACAAATGGGATTTTGAAAATGCTCTAACCTACTACAATAAAGTAATTGAGCTGTTTCCAAATCGTTCCATTGCCAGAAATGCACAGAAATATGTAGACGAAATCAATGCCAATAATACTGGTAGTGAAGATACAGATTCTAACTAATGTGAATTTATACTAAAATACGAAAGACGTTAAGTACAGAATACTTGACGTCTTTTTCTTATGCTTCAAACATCGTATATCATTGAATCCTTGATAATGCTTTGCAAAATCCACCTATAAAAATGTAAAAGGAGATAACTATGGAATGCAATTTTGAGATACAAGAAGGGAAGCTTACCATCCGAGTTCCCAGGGAGTTAGATCACCACTGTGCTGACCAGCTGAAGCAGGAGACAGACTTACTCATTGATGCATACCACGTAAGAAAACTGATTTTTGACTTTACCCGGACGGAATTTATGGATAGCTCTGGGATTGGTGTCCTCCTTGGGAGAAGTAAAAACATGGGCTATATGGGAGGTCAGGTAATCGCTCAGAACCTAAATGACCGCGTGGACAAGATCTTTCGCGTAGCCGGATTGTATCAGATGATTACCGTTAATCCGGGCGAGGAAAACAGGGAGGAGTAGCATGGAAAATCATATGATAGTAACCTTTGACGCAATTTCAGAAAATGAATCCTTTGCACGAGTGGCAGTGTCCGCCTTTCTGACAACATTAAATCCAACCATAGACGAATTATCCGATGTAAAGACTGCCGTATCAGAAGCAGTAACCAATGCGGTGATTCATGGATACGATGGGCGGGGAGGAAATGTAACCATGAGCTGTACATTGGATGGAAGAACACTGCAGGTGACGGTGAAGGATGCAGGAAGGGGGATTGCTGATGTACATAAAGCCAGAACCCCTTTTTATACCACCCGACCAGAACTAGAGCGTTCCGGAATGGGCTTTGCTTTTATGGAGGCTTTTATGGATTCGGTAAAGGTGGAATCGGAAGTCGGTCTTGGAACCAGAGTGTCTATGGAGAAAACCTTTCTCCCACAGGAGGAATAAATGAGTCAGGTGTATGGATTGATTCATCAGATACACCAGGGAGATAAGAAAGCAAGGGAACAAATGATCATGGATAATATGGGACTAGTCGTTTCTGCGGCAGGAAGATTTACGGCTTTCGGCCATGAGCGTGAGGAATTGATACAAATTGGCAGTATCGGATTGATGAAGGCAATTGATCATTTTGATACTTCCTATGGTGTGTGCTTTTCTACATACGCAGTTCCTATGATTTGTGGGGAAATCAAACGTTTTCTCAGAGATGACGGTCCAATGAAGGTGTCTCGTTCCATTATGGAAAATCAGAGACTTATTTCTCAAAAACGGCAGGAACTGGAGGAGAAACTGGGACAGGCACCAAGTTTATCGCAGCTTGAGGACGCCACAGGTCTTTCTTCGGAAGATATTATTTTAGCCCAGGGCGTATCTGCACCAGTGGAATCCATTTATCAGACCATGTATGAGTCCGAGGGAAGCCAGCTTCAGTTGATTGACATGTTGCCCCTTCCAGGGAAATCTTTGGCAGATACCACAGTGGACCAGACGGTATTAAAAGAAGCAATGGAGCAATTAGATACCAAGGAACGGCTTGTTATTATTGGCAGGTACTATGAGCGTATTACCCAGTCTAAGCTGGCACAGCGGTTGGAAATGACCCAGGTGCAGGTATCTCGCATGGAGAAACGTGCTTTATTAAAAATGCGGGCAAGCATTCTAGGAGAGAAAGTAGTATAATAAAAATATAGGTTTTCGATGAAAACAAAAGGGGGTTTTATTATGGCACGAAATCATCAGGTAGTTAGCTCTCAGCCACTTTTAGGAAATGATGGAGAAATTGCAGAATGCGGATGGGCACCATCCCAGATTTGGCAGTATCGCAGAGGAGATATTAAGGCACCTGCCTTTCTAATAAAAGAATGGGATTATTATCTTGTATTAGGAGACAGCTTTGCAGGAGCATTTACCATCTCAGATGATGGCTACGTAGGCTTACAGTCAGTATCCCTATTGGATTTCGATAATCAATGGGAGCATACAGAGACAGTGTTGACCCCATTTCCTATGGGGAAGCTTCATATGCCTGAGACCTCTGCACAGGGGGATGTTGTTTACTCTGACAAGCGGCTTCAAATGAGCTTTACTCAGGAGCAAATCCAGGAAACGGTGAAATGTCGCCATATTCGCTGCGATTTTGATAATTTTTATCAGGGAAAGCCCTTTTCCTGTGATATTCGACTAGAAGAGCCCAGGATGGATTCTATGGTAATCGCAACGCCCTGGGATAAGAAGCACCGTTTCTACTATAATCAGAAGATTAACTGTATGCGTGCCTCCGGTTATATGGAATATGATGGGGTTCGCTATGAGTTTTCCCCAGAGACAGATTTTGGTACTTTGGACTGGGGCAGGGGCGTATGGACCTATGACAACACCTGGAAGTGGGGCTCCGGGAACTGTGATATCGATGGAAATGCCTTTGGATTTAATATTGGCTACGGCTTTGGCAATACCAGTGCCGCTACAGAAAATGTATTGTTTTATAATGGAAAGGTTCATAAGTTGGATGACATTACCTTCCATATCTCAGAGGACGATTACTATAAGCCCTGGAAGTTCACTTCCTCCGATGGTCGCTTTGAAATGGACTTTCGTCCTGTGTTAGATCGTGCAGCGAAGATTGATGTAGGACTGATTGTTACGGACCAGCACCAGGTCTTTGGAAGGATGACAGGCACAGCTATTTTAGATGATGGAACACCAATTCATGTAAAAGATATGATGTGCTTTGCGGAGAAGGTGCATAATAAATACTAATTTTGGCGCTGATATTCCCGAGGAGTCATGTGGTATTTCTTTCGAAACAGGTTATAGAAATTAGTATAGTTGGTAAAGCCTGTGATATCAGCAATTTGTCCAATAGAAAGAGGACTGTTAGATAACAGGTATTCTGCACGGCTCAATCGCAGTTCGATAATATATTCGTTAATAGAATATCCGATGTATTTGTGAAATTCCCTGGATAGATGATATTTACTGATATTTGTAAATGCAGACAGTTCATCTAGAGATAATTGTTTGGCGAAATTACTGTCCAAATATTTTTGCAGATAGATAATATAATCAGGGACTTTGTTCCCTGATTTATTTTTCTCGTCAATTAGGTGGATCAGGAGCGTTTCCAAAGCTAGAGAAACATGAATATCCCGCTGAAGGGATGAACTTTGTGATTCAAGCAGCAGATGTTCGATATCTGCCTGGTAGGGACTGGAGGAGGAATGATGTACCACAGGACATGAATCCTCATAGAATACATTATACAAGAGCTTAGACGGATTCCCATTGAAGTGAAGATTGGACACATTCCAGTGACTTCCAGAGGTGTAGTATCGCTGGAACTTGCTGCAGTCAATCAGAAAGCTGTCTCCCTGGCATAGGGTATAGGTGTGACCATCATATTCTAATTTCCCCTGACCATCATAGGTATGCAGCAGCAAATAGGAATTATAGTTACACCTTTGAGTATAGTATCCCATGCTTGCATCTAGCAGACAAAATACCTGAAGATATAATAAATGCTCCCGTGCACGGCTGGTGACAATACCGGGAAATATGGATCTGGCTTTGCCAGCCAAACGAAAATCCACATCTTCTGGCTGCTCTTCATAATAAGCCTTTAAATCAGAATATTGAGATGCATTGGATTGTGCACTCAAAATCGCGGATGTTTGTCTAAAATTGCTTGGAACTTGAAAAGTAATCTCCGGTTCGAAGTGAATATGTTCAAACATGATGGCCTCCTTCATGACAGCAAGATTATAAAAGTATGTGGCAAGATACTACATTGAATCTCAATATTTATCATGCTAACATCTTAATTGATAAAAAGCAAGATTCTTATGAAACTGGAACGCTACAGCAATGAAAGAAGATTATATCCATTATCTAGAGAACAGATGAATGCACAAACACAAGAGATTGCATGGAAATGATTTGAACAAATAGCAGGAGAAGAATTATATGAAACTACATTGGATTGAGCCAGAGAATTATAAGATTAACACAAAAGAACAATATAGAGCTTCTTATGTGCGTAAAATGTTTCAGGTAACTGGAAGCATTACCAGTGCAAAGCTGTATGCCACAGCCCATGGCGTGTATATTCCTTATTTAAATCAGCATAGGTGTTCTGGAGAAATGCTTCTGCCATATTTCACCGATTATCATAGGAGAACCCAATACCAGGAATTTGATATTACCAGTCTGATAATTCAGGGAACAAACATATTTATTGCAGAAATTGGGGATGGATGGTATCGGGGAAATATTGGTGCATTTAACAAGATGTATGTTTATGGAACTAAGCTGGCATTTGCAGGGAAGATTGTCCTTACCTATGAAGATGGAACACGTGAAGTGATTGAAACGGACAATAGCTGGGAAGCCAGCCAGGATGGACCGCTTGGAAAAAATGATCTGAAAATCGCGGAAGTCTATGATGCCAGGAAGGAACACATGCTGTGGGATATTTCAGGCGACATGGCTTGGCATGAGGTGAAGGAAGCCGATTATCCAGAAGCTTTGATAGGCAATGAATCAGAACCAGTGATAGAACAGGAACGATTTCCAGCAAAGATATTATATATCAGGGGAAATGAAGCAGTATTAGATTTTGGACAAAATCTGGCAGGACACGTGCAATTTACAGTAACGGGAGCTGAAGGGCATCAGGTTGAAATAACTCTGGGAGAGGCATTAGATAAGCAGGGGAATTTTACCCTGCAGAATATTCAGGGAAATGATGAAGAGAGCAAGAGGGAAAACGCACCCATGCGACTGGGACAGCATCTGACCTATATATTAAAAGAAGGTACCCAGACCTTTGCAAGTCATTTTCTTATCAGCGGTTATCGCTATGCACGTTTGGTGAACTGGCCACAGGAAGTAAAGGCAGAGAATTTTATCTCTGTTGCAGTTTACTCCAGACTTTCAAGAACAGGAAGATTTCAATGCTCTAATGAGTCCTTGAATCAGCTGGTACACTGTGTGGAATGGAGTCAGTGGTCCAATTTTGTGGATATACCAACAGACTGTCCCCAGCGGGAACGAGCAGGCTGGACAGGGGATATGAATGTATTTCAGGAAACGGCCAATTATATGGTAGATACCAGGAAATTTCTCAGTAAGTGGATGAGAGATTTTGTAGGAATGCAGGATGATAAGGGTGGACTTCCCTATATTGTACCAGATGTACCAGCGATTGGTGCATCTCGTTCCTCTGCAGGATGGTCAGATGCTATCAGTACGATTCCGCTTAAGCAGTATGAATGCTATGGGGATAAGCAAATGATAGAGGAGTGCTACGAAGCGGCCAAAAGGTTTGTAGAATTCAATCGAAAGCGTGCAGGTCATAAGCCCATTCGTCACATACTGTGGCAGGGAAATTATCAGCGGTATATTTTGGATACGGGCTTTCATTATGGGGAATGGTTAGAACCAGGTTCAGACAATATTAAGGATGCTTTGAAGGCAATGATAGCTCCAGATGCAGAAGTGGCTACAGCGTGGTTTTATTATTCTGCAGCAAATGTGGCACAAATGGCACATATTCTTGGTAAGCATGAGGATGAAAAAACATATATCCAATTGTCTCACCAGATTAAGAATGCATATCAGAAGCAATTTCTGAGGCATGGTACAGTAGACAGTACAAGAATGTGTAAATATGTTCGTCCGTTATATATGGGATTGGCAGACGGTAATCAGGCAAAACAAATTGCACAGCAGTTGAATCAGATGTGTATTGACAGAAATTATCATGTGGGAACGGGATTTCTTACAACCTACCAGCTGCTGCCGGTTCTCGCAGCCTATGGTTATGTAGATACAGCCTATAAGATTCTTATGAATCCCAATAGACCAGGATGGCTGTATGAGGTTACGAAGGGAGCAACAACAATCTGGGAGGGCTGGGATGCCATCCTGGAGGATGGAACATTGAAACCATTGTCGCAGAACCATTATTCACCGGGAACGGTGATCTCATGGTTGTATTCCACTGTAGCAGGGATACGACCTGCGGCACCGGGATATCAGAGGATTAAGATTCAACCAGTCCCGGGAGGCAATTTATCATGGGTAAAGTGTAATTTTCACAGTGTGCAGGGAGATATTTCTGTGGAATGGACTGAGCAGGAAAGTCATTTTCAATTAATTGTTCAAATTCCAGAAGGTGTGTGTGCAGAAGTGATTATGCCCAATGGAGAAAAGTACAGCAATGCGACAAGTGGCACTTATACCTGTGAAATAAAGTGATAGACAAAATAAGGAACCTGGTAATTTTTCCAGGTCCCTTATTTTTTACTATTCCGAAAAAGCAAAGTATCTGATTCCGTTCCCGCCAGGCTTATATAAT
>CAZYYO010000089.1:0-1521 GCA_964650965.1 uncultured Lachnospiraceae bacterium
GTGGATAAATCCAGTTCCTTTGCCAGATTTTGCATGGTGAAGCTGGCATATCCCTGGGTTAGAATCATATGCTGTGCTACTGTTAGAATTTCATTTTTTCTGTTTTGACGAATTTGTTCAAAATATGCCGCCTGATCCATGGGTGAATGCTCCTTGTGATTCTTTCGTTTTCTTCTTATGATTATAGCCACAAACAAATAGGATTGCAAATGAAAAACAAAGGTGTTAATATAATGTAAATACTATTAACACACTATTAATACATTTTAAGGAGGGTTTTATGTTAGAAGTAGCAAAAATATTTCAAAACAACATGATGCTGCAACGTGGGGAAGGCACCAAAGTATATGGAACAGGAGAGGCAGGTAAGACAGTCAGCGTAACCATACAGGGCGTAACAGGAAATGCCCAGGTCAAAGAGGATGGAACCTGGCAGGTTTCGCTGCCACAGTTAGAGGCTTCCAGTGAGGAATGCCTGGTTATTACAGATCAAACAGAGGAAATTCAGCGAAAGCATGTGGCTATTGGAGAAATTTGGATTGGCGGGGGACAGTCCAATATGGAGTTCTGGTTACGTTATGAGAAGCATCGTAAGGATGGAAGCTCTGTCTGTGAGAATCCGGACATTCGCTTCTATGATGTACCTGAAATTGCCTATGAGGGACAGGAAGATGAATTTGACTATCATAATGTAGGAGTGTGGAGAATTGCCAAAGAAGAGGATTTAGACTATTTCTCAGCCATTGGATATTATTTCGCAAAAAATATACAAAAGACACTTCAGGTACCGGTAGCTGTGATTGGTTGTAATTGGGGCGGAACCACATCCAGCGTATGGATGAGCAGGGAGACCTTAAGGAAGGTAGGACAGCCCTGGATAGATGCTTTCAAGGAGCAGATGCAGGAAAAGGATATGAATGCTTACTGGAAGGAGCAGCACAATCATCCCATGAATGACACCGGTAATGCACAGTGGACTCCTTTTAATGAAATGATTCTACCAGGCACCCCTACTATGGAAGAAATTGGAATAGCAATGAAAAAGATGATGGAGCAGGCAGCTCAGGCGGCACCCCAGGGCAGCAAAGCTGAAAGCACGGGAGCTAACGAAATGGATTTTGCATCAGCTATGGCGGCCTATCAGCAGAATGTGGCAGTTCAGACACATCCTGGTTGTCTCTATGAGCATATGGTGAAAGCACTGGCACCATTTACAGTACGAGGCGTCCTCTGGTATCAGGGAGAAAGTGAAGATGTTCCAGGAAGACAGCTGTTATACCGGGACATGCTGACTGGTCTCATTGGGGACTGGCGTTCATTGTGGAGCGATGCTAATATGCCATTTCTCATTGTACAGCTTCCGGGATATCTTAGCTGGATGATGCAGGAGCAGTTGGATTATGCCACCATTCGTAGACAGCAGGAGCTGGTGTGTGATTCTGTAGCTGACACCTATTTATGCTCCATTGCAGATGTGGGAGAGCAGTATGATATTCATCCCAAGGATAAGAAAACCGTTGG
>CAZYYO010000089.1:1621-8218 GCA_964650965.1 uncultured Lachnospiraceae bacterium
TACAGCCGGCAGGAACCAAAACATCACCTGCAAATGTATCAGACCCGGTTATAATGAACAAAATAGAAATAATCATATCATAGAACAAGGAGAGCCGTCATGCCAGAGGATAAGAAGGGTGCATTGGAATTAGAAAATGAAACAAAGGAAACCTGTTGCTGCTCCAATAAGCACAAGGAACGGGACGAGAAGGAACGGCGAGATCTGATGAATCGCCTGAAGAGAATCGAAGGACAGGTGCGGGGAATTGAGAAAATGCTAGATGACGACATCTATTGCACCGATATTCTCATGCAGGTCTCTGCGGTGAATTCCGCATTAAACAGCTTTAATAAGGTTCTTCTTGCTAATCACGTGAAGACCTGTGTGGCAGATAATATTCGCCAGGGGAATGATGAAGTGATTGATGAGCTGGTGGTGCTTATGCAGAAACTGATGAAGTAACGAAACAGACCATTCATAAGGCGATGGATGAGAAAGATAAGGATAGGAATAAGAAAATGAAACAATATAATGTTACAGGAATGAGCTGTGCCGCCTGCAGTGCCAGAGTGGAGAAGGCGGTATCTCAGGTGGAAGGCGTGACAGCCTGTTCCGTAAGTCTACTGACCAATTCCATGGGAGTAGAGGGAAATGTAGACCAGGGGCAAATCATTCAGGCAGTAGAGGATGCAGGTTACGGAGCTAGCATCATAGATAAAACAACAGAGGGAAGCAGGAAGGCAAATCAATATGAGGACCTTTTAAAAGATACAGAAAGTCCCAAAATGAAAAAGCGACTGATTGCTTCGCTGGTATTGTTGCTGCCATTAATGTATGTCTCTATGGGACATATGATGTGGAATTGGCCGCTGCCCACCTTCTTTACAGGAAATCATGTGGCAATGGGGTTATTGCAGCTTTTATTATCGGGAATGATTATGGTAATAAATCAGAAATTCTTTATTAGTGGCTGGAAGGGCTTATTGCATAGAGCACCTAATATGGACACCCTGGTTGCCCTGGGGGCAATGGCATCCTTTGGTTACAGTGTTTTCGCATTATTTGCCATGACACAGGCGGTACTGGCAGGAGATGATGCACTTGTAATGAGCTATATGCATGAATTCTATTTCGAATCAGCAGCGATGATACTTACCCTGATTACGGTGGGAAAGCTGTTAGAGACCATTTCCAAAGGGCGTACCACAGATGCATTGAAGAGTCTGATGAAGCTGGCACCTAAGACGGCTGTGGTACTTTATGATGGCAAGGAGATGGAAGTGCCTATAGAGCAGGTAAAGGGCGGTGACCGATTCGTAGTGCGTCCGGGAGAACATATTCCTGTAGACGGAATTGTGGTAGAGGGAAGCAGTGCAGTAAATGAAGCTGCACTTACCGGGGAAAGCATCCCAGTGGATAAGGCAGCAGGAGACGAGGTTTCGGCAGCTACCATGAACCAGTCAGGATTTCTGGTATGTGAGGCAACCCGGGTAGGAGAAGATACCACGCTGTCTCAGATTATTCAAATGGTCAGTGATGCAGCCGCAACCAAGGCTCCAATCGCTAAGATTGCAGATCGGGTATCCGGGGTATTTGTTCCGGCAGTGATTGGCATTGCACTGGTTACATTTATCATCTGGATGGTGGCAGGTCAGACCTTTGGTTTCGCACTGGCCAGGGCGATTTCCGTGCTGGTTATCAGCTGCCCCTGTGCTTTGGGATTAGCAACTCCGGTGGCTATTATGGTAGGTAACGGCATGGGAGCGAAGAACGGCATTATGTTTAAGACAGCAGCATCCCTGGAGGAAACCGGTAAGACCCAGATTGTTGTTCTAGATAAGACGGGAACCATTACTATGGGAGAACCCAGAGTCACAGATTTGTATCCTGTGAATAATTGCAGTAGGGAGGAGCTTCTTCGTATCGCATATGCCTTAGAGCATAAGAGCGAACATCCCCTAGCCAAAGCCATTGTACAATTAGCACAGGAAGAGCAAGTAACTCAGATACCGGAGGTGGGAGATTTCCAGGCCATTTCCGGACGAGGACTATCAGGAGTGCTGGAACATGTTCAGGTTATGGGAGGAAATCTGGAATTCCTTCAAGAGCGGGTAACGGTATCAGAAGAAATTCAAAAGCAATCCATTGAGTTGGCCCAAGAAGGAAAGACGCCTTTATTTTTTGCCAGAGATGGAAAGCTGATTGGTATGGTTGCTGTTGCTGATGTGGTGAAGCCGGATAGTCCAAAAGCCATTGGTGAGCTGAAGAACATGGGAATCCATGTGGTAATGCTTACAGGTGACAACCAGCAGACAGCCAATGCCATTGGAAAACAGGCAGGCGTAGATGAGGTGGTGGCAGGTGTTCTTCCTGATGGAAAGGAAGCGGTTGTAAGACAGCTTCAGCAATATGGCAAGGTTGCCATGGTGGGAGATGGTATCAATGATGCACCAGCTCTTACCAGAGCGGATATGGGAATTGCTATTGGTGCAGGAACTGACGTAGCTATTGATGCGGCAGATCTTGTGTTAATGAAAAGCAGCCTTATGGATGTTCCGGCGGCAATTCGTATGAGTAAAGCGACCCTTCGCAATATTCATCAGAATCTGTTTTGGGCATTCTTTTATAATGTTATCGGTATTCCGCTGGCAGCAGGCTTATGGATTCCAATTTTTGGATGGACCTTAAATCCAATGTTTGGAGCAGCAGCTATGAGCCTATCTAGCTTCTGTGTTGTTACTAATGCCCTTTGTTTGAATCTGTTTCAAATGTATCATACAGGTAAGGATAAGCCGGGAAAGAATAGCATTGCAGCAGGCCAGTCTTTGACAAGGAAATCAATAAAATTAGGGAACAAAGAAACACAACAAATAGAAAAGGAGACAAAGAACATGACGAAAATTAAGGTAACAGGAATGATGTGTGGACACTGTGAGGCACATGTAAAAGAGGCATTAGAAGCATTGCAGGGGGTACAAAGTGCTACAGCAGACCATGAGGCTGGAATCGTTACGGTAGAGCTGGCAGGGGACGTAAGCCAGGAAGCAATGCAGCAGGCTATTGAGAAGGCGGGCTATGAAGTGACAGGGGTTGTGGAGTAAATAATAGAACAAGATACAAGTGATAAAGACAGGATTTCGGACATTGATGGAATCCTGTTTTTTTGTTTGCTGTATGAGTAATGATGCCATTCCTGGTTGAAAATATTCAAAAAAACAAGATAATATGACAGTTAAATATATTGTAGAAATTTGCGTAGCAAAAAAACAAGATAATATGATATGAGGTCAAAATAACATGATTCATTACAAGAAAATATGATATATGATAATATCAAAACCTTTAGAAATGAGAGTGGAGAGGGACAACAAAATGCTGGAACGGGATAATTACTATTTTTATGATACAACTAATTTGGTTAAGACAACAGGAATTGAGCATCGAGCAACCCAGGAATATGTTAAGGCTGCATTACAACAGGCATTTCCAAATGAGCATTTTGCAGAGATTCATGTTTCCTATAATGATTCCGGACAGTATCAGGCCAAGGCAGGAATTGTAGATCGGTTCTTCGGTGCCGGAAAGCCAATCACAAACCTACCTGCTTATTATGAGGTTGAGGTTATCTATTACACAGGCAATTTTAAAGAGCAGTTGATTGTCTGGTCGCCTGTAAAATGGAATGATCGTTTTGCCGGGACAGCAGGTGGTGGAATTGGAATCGGAGGTCGAACCTATCTTACTGCACCAAACAATACGCAACGTGGATGGACAGTGCCGATGGCAGTTCTCAATGGATTTACAGCAGCAACCATTAATGCTGGAAATATTCAAGGATGGAATGATTACACACTGGATAAGCAAACAGGTCATTTTAATCAGGAATTATATGAAAACTGGCGTATTCGCAGCACTCATCACATGACCGTCTGGGGAAAGAAAATTGCAGAAATTCTACATAATAGACCCATTAAATATTCTTATATGAATGGCGGGTCTGGAGGGGGAAGACAATCCTTGATGGAGGTTCAGAATTATCCTCATGATTATGATGGAGTATGGGCTTCCTGCCCTGCTATTAACTGGCACCATTTTATTATGGGTGGTTATTGGGCAGAGGTAGTAATGAATGAATATCATCATTTTCTTAATTCTGAGAAAAACCAGTATTTTTTAGAGGCTGCTCAACAAGAAAATGGAGGAGCAGAAACCTATTATCATTTAGAAGAATTTAAGGAATTTGATGCCAGACGATATATTGGTGATAAAACAAAGCATGGAATTATTACAGAGTTGGATGCGATTGTAATGAATGAAATCCTTGCAGGTCCAAAGATGGCGGACGGAAGCTTCTTATGGTATGGATTTCGACCAGGGGTGAAGAATTGGAACAAGATTATTCCCATTGGGACATACTATTATCCTTTGATAGGAAAACGTGCGAAACCATTTCCCCTGGGTCCTATTTATTTAAAATGGATTACCAGAAATCCAAAGGAACGATTTGAAAAGTTAAATAAACAGCAGTTTTCAGAACTATATAAAATGGGTTTGACAATGTACAAGGATAATTTAGGAGACAATCCCTGTATTGACGAGTTTGTAAATGCAGGAGGGAAGCTGATGATTGATCATGGAATTGACGACCCATTAATTCCGGTGGACGGAACTCTGGATTATTATCAGCACCTGAAGGAACATTTTAAGACAAAGGACAGGTTGGATGAATTTTTAAGACTCTATATTACGCCAGGAGACAGTCATGGAAATTGCTGGGGAAATGGTCCTGGAATTCCGGTAAATGAAGGTATGAAGGCACTTATCAATTGGGTGGAAAAGAAAGAAGCACCAGAAGAAATTCGCAAAATCCGAGTAAACAGTAAAACGGGTGAACTGCTAGAGGAAGGGAAACAACGCCCCTACAGAAAATAGAGAACATTTTCTGGGGAACCTGACAAGATTATATGATAAAAAAAGCAAAATGTAAGGATACAATTTCTAGAAGAGTTTAATAGTATAGAAATACATAAAGGAGGCGGCTATGTTTAAAAATAGAGATTTATCACCAGACGCAAAATTGAAATTTCCTGATTTTTTAGGATACTTTTTCGGGGCAGGAACAAACTTGCCTAATTATATTGTTTCAGCATTTATCATGATTTATTTTCCAATGTATTATATTTGGGATTAACACAGGTGGGACTGGTCATGGCAATATCAAAGGTGTTTGACGGATTGTCAGATCTTTTGATGGGAAGAATTATTGACCGTACCAAGAGTAGATTCGGAAAAGCAAGACCATGGTATTTGAGAATGATTTTCCCTACAGTTCTATCTGTCTTACTGTTATTTTGGATGCCGGCAGGCTTAATGGGAAATTGGAAATATGTATATATTTTTATTACATATAATCTGGTATCCACCGTATGCTATACCGCAAATGCAGTAGCACACTCATCCATGATGGGCTTTATGACCTTAAATACCAAATCAAGAGGTATTTTAGGTGTTATGAGTATGGTTTCAAATTCAGTGTTTACCCTTTTGGTTACCAATTTCTTTATGAGACTTTGTAAGCTGTTTGGGGGCGGCAATGCGTATACCCAAAAGAGTTTTACCTACACAGTGATTGTATATTTGGTTTTATATACAATTAGCTCATTATTGGCATTCATATTATCAAGAGAGAGAATTAATAACTGTGACGTTAAAGAGGAGGACACTAATGAGCAGGGCACACAAGCAACTGCAAAACAGGGAGAAGAAGTAGCACCAGTTAGTGTGGTAATTAAGTCATTACTAACCAATAAATATTGGCTATTGTGTAATATTATGTGTCTCGGATTTTTCTTCCTAATGAGCTTTTCGGCAAGTGCTACCGTTTATTTTGCCCAATATATTATGGGGGAAGTGGAGCTGCAGGGAACTTTAGGAACGATGCTTTATCTTATGGTAATTGTAGGAATTGGATGTGCAGTTCCGGTTATGAATAAGTTCGGTAAGAGAACTACTATGGCCATAGGATTTACCATTAGTACTATGGGATGGCTGATGCCACAATTTTCATTGCAAAGAGGCTATGTTATATTTGCAATGGCAGTTGCAGGCTTGGGATTTGGTTGTATCGCAGCTCCTGCGGGCAGCTTTTTACAAGACACATTAACTTACGGAACATGGAAAACCGGGGTGTCAGCAATAGGAATGGGAAATGCAGTTTTTTCCTTTACAAACAAATTAGCGTCAGCGCTTGGAATGTTTTTATTGGGAGTTATCCTGGATGCAGGTAAATTTAACGCATCCCTTGATGTACAGCCTGCAAGTGCAATTACAGCGATTAAATTCTTATATATCTGGCTGCCGGCAATTATTTGTTTTGTCTGTTTATTATTATCTTTTTTGTATGATTTAGATAAAAAGCTTCCAATGATTGAAGCAGATGTAAAGGCAGGAAGAATTGGAGATAAAAGAAGTAAAATATAAGTGATTACATTCTTTGGATAGCTTCAACCAGAGATATTAGAAAGAAACAATAAATAGCAATTGAAATCTTGATAAATAGGTGCTATAATCGCCTCATAAAAGCATCGGTTCAATATCCATTGAACTTATTTCATT
>CAZYYO010000090.1:0-8189 GCA_964650965.1 uncultured Lachnospiraceae bacterium
ATAAATTATGGGGAAATTCTTCTGTTATTCATATTAGGAGCATATTGCCTGTGGGATGAACGACCAAGACGGATTGTTCCTCAGGCAGTGGGAGCGGTGATTGGATTAGGACTTCTGACCCTTAGTTCCTATGGCATCACAGCTATGCTGATTGCATATGTAGTAGTGGTTCCGGTTACCATTATATGCATGACTGGAAAATTAACAGACAGAATCTATCGTACAGGGATTCTTCTTGTTCTCATCATAGCTTTGCATGAAATTGTATCCGCCGTACATTACAATATGGTTGAACCATCCCATTATGCTTATCTCTTATATGAAGCAATCAATGTTCTAGGGGTAGCAGTACTTCTTCTTGGCATCATGCTGATTCGAAAAAGAATGACACAAACAGCGAAAAAGAAGATAGCAGACTTGATACAAAGCTGCATACCGTTTCTTCTGTTAGGTGTGGTGTTTCTTCTGCTTGTCACCATGTCCGTGTTAAATTTCCAAATACAAAATCATACATTTTATGCCATTGCAGTAGTGTATTTGGTTCCCGTCTCCTTTCTGGCAGTCATCCTTCTGGGACTGATGATGATATACCTAAGACAAATCAATCAGAAATTGCATGAGGCCAGCGTAAGGGAACAACAATGGTTCCATGCTCAGCAGAATTATTATGAGACACTGCTTCAAAGAGATGTGGAAACAAGACAATATCGTCATGATATGAAGAATCATCTGGTGAACTTAGAAACTTTGATGAAACAGGAAAACATTAAGGAAGCAGCAGCGTATTGTAATACCCTGCGAGATGAAATAGAGAAGCTAAGCAGCCTTACCTATCAGACAGGTAATCGCATGATTGACAGTCTTACCAATTATTTACTTCATGATGTGGAAGAAAAGGCACAGATTACGATTACCGGAAATATTCCGGCAACACTTACCGTGAACCAGAAGAGCCTGACCACCATCTATTCCAATATCCTTCAAAATGCAGTAGATGAGGTGAAGCGGGACGAAACCAACCAGGAGAAATATATTCATATTTCCTTCCAGGCAGGACAAATGTACATGCAGCTTCAGATTGAAAATAGTACCGGTCGTCATAAGATAGATACGTCTCACACAAATAAGAAAGATGCCATCAATCATGGCTACGGATTAAATAATGTGAAAGAAGAATTAGCACAAGTGAATGGACAGATAGAACAGAAAATGGAAGGAGCGGCTTTCATAACCACTGTAATTATACCAATCTAAATGACCGTTGGGCAACTTAACTGACCGAATCGTGACTTATCATTGTTCTTTTTCTGGGATTCTGATAGCTTGGAATTAGGGAAAGGGGGAAAGTAATAATGCACTGGCATGTGTTTTAGACATGAGGATATCAGTGTAATAAGTAAACTTGCAGAATAATGATTGGAGGTCAGTTATGAGAAAAAGAATGATGGTTTTAGGAATGTTGGGAATGTTATTAATTCCTCAAGTACTTCCTGTTTCAGCACAGGAGATAATGGAGGATGACACAACAGTTAGTATTGCAGATGAAGGCAGTCAACAGATTGATACATCTGTAAGAAAAGAAGAGGAAGAAATAGAACCGCAATCAGGGGCAGTGCCAACAATTCCTACAAAGTATGGTGGAGATTTTGTTACAGATGCCAATGGAAATCGATTTTTTGTATTAGGTACAAATCAGAAAGTAAACGGATTGGCTATCACTGAAACAGCTTTTGCAACAATTAGCTATACAGATGATTCAGAAGGACCAAAAGCATATTGTGATTGGCTTGAAAAATGTTGTGGTATGTATACAGTAGCACATTGTGCTAGTGATTTAGAACCCGATAAAGCGATTTATAATTTAGCAAATATTAGAGGTGCTAATGGTGCCAATACACAATACATAAGTTGTCGTGCAGAAGTATTAATTATTGAGGCTCATCATGGGTTTGATTTTAATCGCGGACACTTGGAATTTGATGTAAGACTTTTATAGATGTTAGTCTATTTATATGCAGACTGTTGTCTGGAATAAGGACTGGAGGATAAATATGAAAAAGAAAAAAGTGATTGCAGTGGTACTGGCAGTGCTTGTTGTATTAATAATAGCCCAGATAATTTTGTCCAGACAAGAGTCTGTCAGTGAGGTGATAGATGCTTCGGATGAGAAAGGTGTTGTAGGAGGTGTAAATGAAATGCTGCCAGCATACTGTGTCACGGACCATGGTATGCTATATGGGAAGAATAATACAATCCGATATATGGATTTAAATACAGATAAAGAATATATTCTCTGTGACAAAGCAAATTGTCTGCATCTTACAACTAACTGCAGTGCCTATTATGGGAATGCACTTAAAATGACGGGGTTAGCATTGTACGGAGATAAAGTATATTACTTTGATTATGATCAAGAAGGTAATTCGTATAACTTTATCAAGATGGACACTGATGGAAATAATAAGAAAATTTTAGCGAAGATTGATTTAGGAGATTATAAAGAGGGGAATTGGAAATTTTCATCAATACAAAATGCTGTTTATAGCGATGATATGGTATGGGTCGAGTCCACAAGCGAATATATCAGTGAAGATTTAGGGAATCCGTCATGTCGTCAATGGTTCGGTATTCAATTAGATACGGGAAAAATAACATATTTAAGTGAGTTAAATCTGGAGGAATCTGATTGTGATATCTTGGGATTTATGGACAATAAATTATTGCTTGCAAAGAGATGGGCAAATGTGAAAAAGCTATCCAAGGATGAATTCGAAGAACAATATAAGAAGGGAGTCTTTGAAGGTAAACTAGAGGGAACGGCATGGGACTATTATTATGAGTATGCCAACAACTGGTTTTTTCATAATGGAGATTTTAGAGAGGCATACTACGTTTATGATGTAGATAAGAAAGAAGAAAAACTGTTAGAAGAACTTCCTGCAAGAATTATATATAAGGAGGATGGGTATTCTCAAGGTGGTTTCTACAATTATTTATCATATGGCGAATATGATGGTGGGTTCCTCTGCGAAGAGGTTGCTGGAAGTTGGGATGAATTTGAGCAATATGAATTAAATATTTTCAAATGGAATCTTGAAGATGGTTCCAAGACGAATGTGATACATATGGAAAAAGCAGGAATCATGGGATCAAGTGATTCATATCACCACATTATTGATGATAAATATGTGTTGCTTAAACAACACAAGGAAAATGATGTGAAAGAAATAGGCATGATGGATTTAGATAACGGATCCGTGCAACCTTTATTTGAACAATCAGGTGATGTGTCCTATCAATTTGTTGGAACATCCTCTGATTATTATGTCATAAAGGACGAATATTCCACCAATTTTTTCGGTGCCAAAGAAAAGATATATAAGATTAAAAAGGAAGATTATAAAAAAGGAAAGTTGAATAATCGAGAATTTCTTATGAATCACTCTTTCACATATACATATTAATGAAATAGAGAGCAGGTGCCTATGACCTTACAATTATGCAATATTCGAAAAGAATATAAAGAAGTAGTTGCACTAAATCATATAAATCTGACGTTACACCAGGGAATTTATGGGCTGCTTGGAGAGAACGGTTCCGGGAAAAGTACTCTAATTAATATTCTTACCGGTAATCTAAAACCAGATGAGGGAACGGTTCTGTGGGATGAGAAACCGATTGGGCAACTTGGAGAGAAGTATCGTCAATGTATCGGTTATGTGCCACAGCAGCAGGCCTTGTATCAGGACTTTACCGTCGTAATGTTTCTTCAATATATTACTGCATTAAAGGGATTGCCAAGGGAAGAGACAGAGCATCAGATTGATAGGGTTCTAGAGGAGATTGGACTGCAGGAGCAAAGGTATTTTAAAATCAAAACCCTGTCAGGAGGTATGAAACAGCGGCTTCTGATTGGTCAGTCTATTCTTGGAGCACCCAGCGTTATTATTATGGATGAACCTACGGTGGGACTAGACCCTAAGCAGAGGGTACAGTTAAGAGAATTGATTACCAAGATTAGTTGTGACAAGCTGGTGCTGATTGCAACCCACATTGTTTCAGATGTAGAGAAAATCGCAGATGAGATTATTATGATAAAGAAAGGTGATATTCTATGTCAGGGAACGGTAAAAGAGCTAATTCATAGTGTTCCGAAAGAAGAGGGAGACAACAAGATATCGTCGTTAGAAGATGTATGCTTTTATCTCTTTGAGGATTAATATGAAGAAATTATTGCAATATGAAATCAGTAAATTCTTCTGTAATAAAACCATATGGGTCTATTTACTGCTAGGCGTTCTTATATCATATAGTTATACACTGTGGCAGGTTCATGACGAAACGGATGCCGGGTATTCCCCGAAAGAATTGTCTGCTCAATATCAGAGTCTGTCCAAGGAAGAAATCAAACCCAAGGCATTAGGTGACAGGTTAGAACAGCTTCAGTTAGAATTGTCAGAAGATTCTTCCAAAAGTGAGATCCAAACCATGTATATGCTTCAGCATATCTACACAAGAGGAACAAATTTAGAAGAATATACTTCCTATCGGGAATCTGTAATCACCCAGTCTAATGAGAAACTGGATTCTGCCATCTTCGGTAAACAGACGGGATTTGCCAAGCGTAATCTGCAATTAACCAAGGAAACCTACGAGAACCTGCAAGAAGGAAAAATCAAAAATGATTATGATGATGGCATCCTATTGCTAACAGGAAATCGATTGCAGGATATGATGATGCTTCTATTTCTTATCATATTTATTCTCAGGTTGTTTATACAGGAAAGAGAACAGGGAACGTGGTTTCTGTATAAATCCATGAAAAATGGACATGGAAAGCTTTTAACGGTAAAGCTGTTGCTGTTACTAATTTTAACAGCAGGGATGGCTACGATTCTATATGGAGGAAATGCCATTATTCTGCATCAGCTGGTTGGTTTTGGAGATGCTTCTAGAGCCATACAATCTGTGGATGGCTATATGACTAGCAGTTTGCCATTACAGGTTGGGGAGTATATTTTCTATCGATATGTGACACTGGTGCTGACTTTTACTGCGGTAGCACTTGTGCTGGCTGTTCTGGGAGTTTTGTTTCGAGATGCAAGTATATTTATTGCTACTACAATTGGTACGCTGGTGCTGGAATATGGGCTATGGCAATTTATCCCATGGAACTCCTGGGCTATGCCGGCAAAAGAAATGAATCTTATAGCAATGATATATTCAGAACATTATTACATGGATTATTATAATATCAATCTTTTGTCAATCCCCATAAGCAATCAGCAGTGTGGTATCTGTACCATGGGGATGGGTATCGCGTTATCTTTGCTGTGCACTTACTGTATTCATGAATCAGGAATAATGATTACCTCCAGGACCTGTGGAAAATGGAAAATCTGCTTACCTAGAAAACAGAAAAAAGCAAAGCGTGACAGCCTACATTTTCCAACAAAGTGTATGGGGCTTGCCGGATATGAATGGTATAAGCAGTTGATTGTGAATAAGGGAATCCTTATTTTACTATTATTTCTAGTAATACAGACGGTGCTTAGTACCTCTACAGACTATTATATGACCCGCGAGGAATATTATTATCGTATGTATGCTTTGGAATTGCAAGGTAAATCTCAAGAAGAAGGGGAAGCATATATTGCTGGAGAATTAGAGGTACTTGGGGATGGCATATCAGCTACAGATAAACCAATGCAGATTGTGGGAATCAGCCAGAGCAGACGGGATGCCTTCTTGCGTGTAGTAAATGATTTTTATGGAGTGGATACAAAAAACGGGGGTGAATTTGTATATCAGACACCCTGGCAGATTCTGTTTGGCAATACCTATATAAATGGAAGTATGTGGATGTTTTTACTTTGTACGATTGCAATCCTTCTAATGGAATCATCAGTGGGAGAATTAGAACAACGAAGCGGTATGCAGCCTCTAATGGTTGCTTCTAAAAGAGGCTATGTTGCGATTATAAAGCAAAAGATGGTTTTATATTCTCTGATTGCAGCTTTTCTTTCAGGCTATGCCCTGATACCGGGATTATATAAGGTGATACAATGCTACGGATTGTATGGAATGAAAGCTAAGGCACGAAGTATCAATGGTGTTACATTTCTTCTGAAGGATGCTTCCCTGGGATTGGTGCTGGTATCTCACATTTTATTGTTTGTGCTTGCCTTATGGATCATTTCCTGGGTTATATTGTATGTGTCAGAGAAATACAAGAGCAGAATACGCACTATTTTATTCGGAGCAACAATCTTTGTATTTCCAGTGTTATGTTATCTTTTGATACAATATGCGGTATGAAGGAGATACCAATCTTGATGCTAAGTATTTGAGAAACTTTACGAAGCTGGTTGCCCAGATTTCCGATACTGAGAGGGCGTGATTCCTGTCATTTTCTTGAAAATGCGATTGAAGTGGGTTACATTTGCAAAACCAGTCTGCTGACTGATTTGCGTGAAGGTAAGATTGGTTTCCATAATCATTCGCTGGGCATTCATAATTCGTGTTGTATTAATGTAAGAGACTACCGTACTGTTGGTAGTCTCTTTAAATTTGCGGCAAAGATGATAGGTACTCATATAGGCCAGCTCTGCCAGGGTCTCCAGGGTGATTTCTTCCTGATAATGCTGGTGGATATAATTCAAGATATGACTCATAGTATTGTTGTGCTCACTGATCAGCGGTGTGGTGTCAAGTCGAATAAGTTCCATCATGAGAATATTTAATAGAGACTGCTGATATTCCCTGGAGAAAGGGCGGTTATCCGTCTCCAGCTTCAGAAGCTCATCTAGCAATTGGTGAATGCGATTGGAATGCCGGGTATCTGTCTGGTAGGCTCCGGTACCATTGCTTAGTCGCTGCAAAATATTCTCATACATGATTTCCTCCGGACGAAAATACACCAGAATACGGCGAAATGGAACATTTTCATCGCCATAAGAGTGATGCATCACATAGGGAGCAAATAATATAAATTCGCCGGAATGCATACAATAAACATCATCATTAATCATGTGGTAGCGTTCGCCGCTTTCCAGGTAATATAGTTCGAAGTAATCGTGAAAATGAGATTTGGACATATTATCATTTACCCCATCCATTCTCTCTGCGGCGATATTGTGTCCTTGTGCGATTTGAATTCCTGCGGTATCTAACATAGTGCGTACTCCTTGGTAGTAGTTGATATTGGTTGTAAATTAATGATTGCGTGTTCATTGCAAATGTGTTATGTGGCAGATGTTAGGTGTGTGTAGATTGTGTGGCGGATGTCAGTTGTATGTGGATTGCCAGGTAGACATCAGCTACGTGAAAATTGCATGGAACATGCCAGCTGCACGAGAATTTCCAGGGATATTTCAATTGTATGTGAATTGCCAGGCACAAATCAGGCGTATGGGGATTACGAGGCATCTATAATGCATATCCCCCAAAGGAATCCACGGCATCCTCTTTATAGCCTATGTTAGCATTGGCTTTGGGGAATATGTAAAATATAAATTGAAAATCCACCACGCATCTCGGCAACCGTGGGGGAAATGCTTGTTTCTCAGCGAAAATCCTCCAATGGAACATGTATCCTGTGTGTATAGCAGTAATGACTCTATATATTTGGGGGAGGGGATAGAAAATGAAGAAATGTCCCCCACAGCAAGCTAATCATTACGAATCATTACGAATCGAAGCTTGTATTTCAGGCATTTATTATAGCTTCTTCATTAGAAAAAAGCAAGATAGGTAAAGAATTGCCAATATTTAAGCAAATTATGTCTAGTTTGTATGGTAGACAGAGGATAGAATATAAGCAGTTACAGAAGATAACAGGTGTAATAAGGTACCAAAGCAGAAAATGTTGTAAAACATTATAAAATACAAAAGAAAACTGCAAGCAAAAGCAAGTACAAGCTACAAAAGAAGACCACAAGCCATAAGGGCAAGTATAAGGCTACAAAAGAAGACTGCAAGCAAAAGCAAGTACAAAATACATAAGAAAACCACAAGCTACAAAAAGCAGGTACAAACCACAAAAGAAGATAATAAGCTACATAAGAGGAACCTGGTAAGGTCAACAAAAGAGATCCGATGGAACAGGAAGTGTTCAAATGAATAGGAATATTTATTAAACGCATAGACTGCCATCGGATTTTCTTGACCTTACATAGTTAAATAATTAA
>CAZYYO010000091.1:0-7806 GCA_964650965.1 uncultured Lachnospiraceae bacterium
CTATTTATTCTTTCCATATAGATAGGTAATAAAAAAGATAATGGAAGCAATAATTACAATCATGGGACCTGTTGCTACATTGGTATAGTAGGACACAATCAATCCCAGAATTCCGGAAAACATGGAAAACACAATAGAATACAAATGATATTCCCGCATATTTTCAGAAATATTCCTGCTGCTGGCCGCCGGAAGAATCAACAATGCATTAATCAGTAAAATTCCCACCCACTTAATGGAAAGCATTACAATTAATGCAATTAACACTGCAAACGCATCTTCAATAAATCGAACTTTAATATTGCTGCTTTTGGCCAGGGTTGGGTGAATGCTAATGGCATTTAAGCGATTCACTGCCACACACCAGAAAAGTAGTGTTACAACAAATATCATTACAAGATATACAATTTCTGTCACTGTAATGCTTAAAATGTCTCCCACCAGAATTGCAGAATATTTACTGAAATTACCTCCTCTAGACAAAATGGCCAAACCAATGGCTGTAGCACAGCTGGCAAAGACAGAAATAATTGTATCTGTTGCTGCTAGACTTCTGCGATTAATCTGATTTAATAATAGAGCAAATACCACAGCAAATACAATCATAGACAAATTCGTATCTGTAATTCCAAGAACAACTCCAATAGCAATTCCTGTCAAAGCTGAATGTCCCAGGGCATCTGAGAAAAAAGCCATTTTCTTATGAACAATCATTGTTCCTAAGATTCCCAACAAGGGAGTAATAATAATGATAGCCAGTAACGCATGCTTCATAAAGGAGTACTGCAATAAATCTGTGAACATATTATTTTTCCTCCTTTCGTCCCTGGTAGGAGGCCTCATAAGGCTGTTCCTTCTCTGCAACTTGATGTGTGTGTACAGGTATTTCCGGGAAATGATAGCTGGTTTCTCCAAATACCTGATGGAACTGCTGACTATTATAAACCTCTCTTGGCGTACCATCTGCCAACACTGTCTTATCCAATAGTACTACCTTATTGGCATATTTTGCCACATAATCCAGGTCATGGGAGATAACCACAATTGCCATATCATAATTCTCTCTCAGATAGTTCATCTTAGAATAGAATAAATCCATACCATTTTTATCAATTCCAGAAACCGGTTCATCTAGCAATAACAGATTTGGTTCCTCCATAACTGCCATGGACAGCAGGACACGCTGCAGCTCTCCACCGGACAAATTTCCAATGGATTTATCTATTAAATCTTCTGCCTCAAAAACGGCAAGTGCCTCTTTTATTTCCTGATATATCTGTTTTTTCTTCAAAAACACTGGAAAATGATATCGATAGCTGGTTATCAAATCATATACATCCATGGGTGTATTCTTCTCAATGTTGATACTTTGAGGAACATATCCTATTTTCAGTTTTTCCATACGCTGGTTCTTGGTATCCTTAAATTCAATATCACCAACATGAGGAATATCATTTAAGATGGCTTTCACCAGGGTAGATTTGCCTGCACCATTTCTTCCAATGATTGCAGTAAGACTTCCACAGTGAATATGCAGATTAATGTCTTCTAACACTACCTGCTCTCCAAAGCTTACACCTAAATGATTCATCTTAATACAATGAAAACCACAGGGTTTTCTTATTTTCCGCATAACATATCCTTTCCTATTCCTTTAGTCGTTCTGCAAGCCCAGTGCCATCTCAATGATATTAATGTTTTCCTGCATTTTCTCAAGATAGCTATTGGCATCATAAGTACCTCTTACTAAGGTATTCAGATAGTATACAGGTACACCGGTCTCCTCTGTGACCCTGTCCCCCATATCCTTGCCATATTCTTCCTCTGCAAGAACGAAGCTTACACTGCCACTGCTTACTGCATCCATTACATCAGCAACCTCGCCGGCACTTACCTGACGTTCTTCATCCAAATCCAGTACAAATGCTACCTCCATGCCATAATCCCTGGCCACATACTCATATGCCTCATGAAAAATAACGATTTGCTTGCCCTGAGAGGATGCAAGAATCTGATTCTGCTGCTTCTCCAGATCTGCAAGCTTCCTGTCATAATCTGCAGCATTCAGCTGGTAGATTTCTGCATTGTCCGGGTCAATCGTTTCTAATCCAGCAGATATATTGGCTACCTGTTCTCTATGGAGAGGCACACTCATCCATGCATGAGAATTGTCTTCCATCAAGTCTAATCCCTGACTTGCATCAATAATCGTCAGGTCAGGATATGCCTTAGCTACCTCTGTTAAAAATTCCTCTATTCCCCCACCATTAATTATAAAAACATCGGCCTTGGATAATAATTTCATATCCTCGGGAGTCAGCTGATAATCGTGAAGACATCCAGTTTGAGGCTCACTTAAGTTGGTAAGCTTTATATGTTCTGCTCCCTTGGTAATATTTTCTGTAGCAATATACATAGGAAAGAAGGAGGTAACAATAGACAATTCCTCTTCCTGCTTCTCCTGTGTATGATAATTTAAATACAGCTTCACACTTCCCAGGGAAACTACCGCTATTACCAGCAGCATCATTCCCACAAAAAGTGGTTTATTCCTCTTCTTCATTTTCAATCACCTGATCCATAAAATCCCATATTGTGTCTCTTCCCTGCTTGGTTTGGGCAGAAAAAGGCACAATGATTGTCTCTTTGTTGGCCTCTAGGCCTTCGCGAATCAGCTTTAGCTGCTTGTCCAGCTGACTTCTCTTGATTTTATCTAGCTTGGTAGCAATAACAATGGGGTCATATCCTACATATTCCATCCACTGGAACATTTGCTTGTCATTTACCGACGGCTTGTGACGGATATCTACCAGCAGGAATACTGCCCGCAGCTTCTCAGAAGAGTTTAGATAGTTTTCAATCATCACGCCCCATTTTTCCCGTTCCTGCTCCGATGCCTTGGCATATCCATATCCAGGTAAATCCACCAAATAGATTTCTTCATTAATATTATAGAAATTTATGGTCTGGGTTTTTCCTGGCTGTGCCGAGGTTCTAGCCAAAGACTTTCGATTCATTAATGAATTAATCAGGGAAGATTTTCCCACATTGGATTTTCCGGCAAAAGCCACCTCAGGCAGCTGGTTGTCAGGAAGGGTACTGGTAATACCACATACTGTTTCCAAGTTTACATTTTTTATTACCATGATTTTCTCCTAAAATAATTCAGACAAAGATTCTATAAGAACCTCTGTCTGAATGAATCTTTCTTATGCACTCTTGCTTTCTGGTTTTTCTTCGATGGAGAGTACTTCATCCTTCTTATCCACTAACATAATATTCTGATCTACCATCTCCTTGGTAATCAGAAGACTGGTTATGCTGTCATCAGAAGGAACGCTGTACATGTAATCCATCATCACATTCTCCATAATCGCTCTTAATCCACGGGCTCCTGTCTTTCGCTCAATGGACTTCTTCGCAATTTCTGTTAATGCATCTGGTGCAAAGCTAATCTGCACTCCATCAATGGAGAACAATGCCTGATACTGCTTCACCAGACAATTCTTAGGCTCTGTAAGAATTCGAACCATTGCGTCCTCATCTAATTCCTCTAATGCCACATTAATTGGCACACGACCAATAAATTCCGGAATCAAGCCAAACTTGATGAAATCCTGTGGCAGAACATGCTTTAATACCTCTCCTGCCGGTTTTTCTTTCTTTTCTGCAATCTGTGAATTAAAGCCAATGGCTTTGGTATCCATACGTGACTCAATAATTTTATCAATTCCCTCAAATGCACCACCGCAAATGAATAAAATGTTAGTGGTATCAATCTGAATCAGTTCCTGCTGGGGATGCTTTCTTCCACCCTGAGGTGGCACAGATGCTACCGTACCTTCTAAGATTTTCAAAAGAGCCTGCTGTACGCCTTCTCCAGATACATCTCTTGTAATAGATACATTCTCTGACTTCTTAGTAATCTTATCAATCTCATCAATATAGATAATACCAAGCTCTGCCTTATCCACATCATAATCCGCTGCCTGAATAATCTTCAACAGAATATTCTCCACATCTTCACCGACATAGCCTGCTTCTGTAAGTGTTGTGGCATCTGCAATGGCAAATGGAACTCCAAGAATTCTAGCCAGAGTCTGTGCTAATAATGTCTTACCACTTCCAGTTGGTCCAAGCATCAACACATTACTTTTCTGTAATTCAACATCAATATTGGTATCTGCCATGATACGTTTGTAGTGATTATATACTGCAACAGACAATACCTTCTTGGCTTCATCCTGACCAATCACATACTCATCCAGAAAAGTTTTCAACTCCTCCGGTTTTAACAAATTAATATTAAGTGCTTCCTTATCTTCAGGGATATCCTCTTCAAATTCCTCTTCGATGATTTCTGAACAAATGTCAATACATTCGTCGCAGATATATGCACCATTTGGTCCAGCGATTAGCTTTCTCACCTGCTGCTGTGATTTTCCACAGAAGGAGCAGCGAATCTTATCCTCATTTCTTCCAGCCATTCTTTTTACCTATCCTTTTATGCGTTTTGAGGGTATCCCAAGAAAATGGGGTACCCTCGTTTTTTTAGCGATTTGTAATAATACTATCAATCAAACCATATTCCAATGCTTCTTCGGCATCCATATAATTATCCCGCTCTGTATCTGCTGCAACAACCTCGTAAGGCTTGCCACAGTTATCTGCCAGAATCTGGTTTAATTTCTTTTTGGTTTTCAATATATTCTCAGCAGCAATTTGAATTTCTGTTGCCTGTCCTTTTGCCCCACCGGATGGCTGATGAATCATAATTTCTGCATTTGGAAGTGCAAATCGTTTTCCTTTTGTTCCACCGGATAACAGGAACGCACCCATGCTTGCTGCCATACCGATGCAGATGGTTGATACATCACACTTAATGTACTGCATGGTATCATAAATTGCAAGACCTGCGGTTACCATTCCTCCTGGGGAATTAATGTACAGATGAATGTCTTTTCCAGGATC
This sequence comes from uncultured Lachnospiraceae bacterium, assembly GCA_964650965.1. GTDB lineage: Bacteria > Bacillota > Clostridia > Lachnospirales > Lachnospiraceae > CAZYYO01. Next base: position 4,972 of record CAZYYO010000091.1, read on the forward strand.
TTCTGATTCTAAAAACAACAGCTGTGCTACAGTAAGACTTGCAGTTGTTTCATTTACCTCTTCACCTAAGAAAATAATTCTGTCTTTTAACAGACGAGAATAAATATCATAAGAACGCTCGCCTCTGCTATTCTGTTCAATGACATAAGGAATTGTTGCCATACTACCTACCTCCATTCAAGAACTGCCTTGCTGTCTACTCTTCGGTATCGGCTTCAGCTTCTTTTTCTTTTTTTGTCTTAGCTTTTGCTCTTTCTTTTACATTCTCCATAATGAAATCTACTGCCTTCTGAATAGCAATATCCTTCTTCATAGATTCCTTCTGCTCGCCCTGGATATATCCCTTAACCTGCTCAACTTCCATGCCGTAAGAAGCTGCCATCTTTTCGATTTCAGCATCTACATCTTCATCAGAAGCCTGGATATTTTCTTCCTTGGCAATTGCCTCTAATACTAATGAAGACTGAATTCTCTTCACTGCATCTGGACGAACCTGCTCACGGAATTTGTCCATGGTCATTCCGGTGAACTGCATATACTGTTCAATGGTAAGACCCTGCTGAGCCATATTGTTAGCAAAATCATTAATCATGCTGTTAACCTGATTATCAATCATTGCGTCTGGAATATCCATTTTAGATTTATCAATGATCTTCTCGATTGCTTCGTCTTCTTTCGCACGCTTTGCATCTGCTTCTTTTTTGCTTACAAGATTCTTCTTAACATCTTCCTTATATTCTGCTAAGGTATCAAATTCAGATACATCCTGTGCAAATTCATCATCTAATTCAGGAAGTTCTTTTGCTTTTACTTCGTGAATCTTAACCTTGAATAATGCAGGCTTACCTGCTAATTCTGCTGCCTGATACTGCTCTGGGAAGGTTACATTAACTTCAACGTCATCTCCAGCCTTCTTGCCAACCAGCTGATCTTCAAAGGTATCAATAAAGGAATGAGAACCAATTTCCAAATCAAAGTTCTCGCCCTTGCCACCTTCAAATGCTTCTCCGTCAGTAAATCCTTCGAAATCGATAACTGCTGTATCACCATTTTCAATAGCTCTGTCTACGGTAACAGTTCTTGCATTACGCTCCTGCTGGGAAGCAACCTCTGCGTCAACTTCTTCATCTGTAACTGCTGTATCAATCTTAGTAACGGTAACGCCTGTGTATTTACCTAAAGTAACTTCTGGCTTTAATGCAACCTCTGCAGTAAAAATAAAGCTCTTGCCTGCTTCTAACTGAACCACATCAACGGTAGGCTGAGACACAATGTCTAAACCAGATTCGTCATATGCCTTAGGATATTCCTCCTGAAGTAAGATATTCGCAGCATCTTCATAAAATACTTCCTTACCATACATTTTCTCAATCATTTTTCTAGGAGCTTTGCCCTTACGGAAGCCCTGAATGCTAATGCTGTTCTTCTGCTTATTATATGCAGCATCTAACGCTTTGTCTAACTTGGCTGCCTCTACCTCAACGGTCAGCTTAGCCATATTATTTTCTAACTTTTCTACCTGTACACTCATCTTTGTTGTTTCCTCCTTAAAATTGTGCTGCTTCCTATAGAATTCGGACACTGCACTATATAAATCCATGTACTTTCGCATTCTTTCTTCAATGCAATCATTTAGTGATTATATCATACCGATTTTAGAAATACAACAAGAAAAGTAGGACATAACCCAAAAAATAGCCCGAAAATCAAGCTTTTGATTTTCGGACTACTTTGTTATTTACCCAATGGCTTATTGAGACATCTGCTCTTCCTGTTTCATGATCATTTTCTTAACCATTTCTCCACCAATTGAGCCTGCCTGCTTGGAAGTGAGTTCTCCGTTGTAGCCTTCTTTTAAAGGAACACCAATCTCACTTGCAACTTCCTGTTTAAAACGGTTCATAGCATCTTTTGCTTCAGGAACTGCCATTCTTCCTGAATTTGTGTTTGAACTTCCACTCATTGTTTCTTCCTCCATATTATCATAATTTGTAATATCTCCTGGGGAGACATTGCAGGGATAAATCCTCTTACCGGCTTCTATCAGTTCCCTGATATGGATCTTCGTATGCAAGATTCTTTCCTGTTTTAGAAGATTTATCCTAGTGATAGTATGAACCATATGAATGAAAATATGATGGGAATTTCTGTTATCCATGGGAGACATTACAGGTTGGAGCACATTACATGTCATATATAAATTTATCTGCTAAATTTCTTGCGGCATTTTCATCATGGTAATAGCTGTAAATAGCAAGTGCAAAATCAATTGCTGTGCCCATTCCACGACTGGTAATAATGTTATGGTCTACTACGACTGGCTGTAAGGTAATCTCCGCTCCTAGAAGCTGGTCTTCAAATCCTGGATAGCTGATTGCCTTCTTCCCCTTAAGAATTCCATTCATTCCAAGAACACTAGGTGCTGCACAGATGGCTGCTACCAGCTTTCCCTGTGCAGCAAAATCTGTAATTGTGCTTACAACCCGGGGATGTGCAGCCAGATTGGTGGTTCCCGGCATACCGCCCGGAAGAATCACACCATCATAGTCTGCCAGATTTGCCTGTTCTATAGTTGTATCTGTCAGAAAGGTGATGCCATGAGAACCTGTCGCCTTAGGTTCTCCTGTAATGGAAATGGTGTCGATTTCCATCTTTCCTCTTCTTAATACATCAACTACCGTTAATGCTTCAATTTCCTCACAATCATTTGCAATAAAAATACCTAATTTAGCCATTTTATCTTATCCTCCTATGTGGTACATTATATAAGACATATGTTTTAGGTGTTAGTCAGTAACTGGGTCGTTATTTATAACCCAATTTCTAAATGACCAG